>DATBBO010000295.1:0-2178 GCA_036270995.1 Dongiaceae bacterium
GCCCCGATACGGCTGCCAGCGAAGACGGCGGCGGCGCTGGAAGAGAAGATCCGAGCCTGTCTTGCGCGCCGGTTCGCGAAGGTAGAAATCGAGGAGACGATCCACGGCAACCGTGTCCGGGTTCGCCTCGTGAAGGACATCTCGAGGCGCGCATCGAAGGTGATCGGCTTCGTGCACAATCCCGAGACGGATCCGGAGGTTCTGCTGCATCTGGCGCAGTCACTGCTCCAGGAGATCGGCGCCGCTGTCGACAAGCCCCCGCCGAGGTCGTTCACGGGCGAGCGATGGCTCCTCATCGCCGATGGGCTTTCGCATATCGAGACCTATCGCCAGGTCCATGCCCAGCTCTGCATTGCGACCGAGTTCAAGAGGATCCTGATGGTGCTCGCCGGCGGGCGGGTCGAAAGCCTGACCGGGTGAGGGCGCGCCGCCTCCTCACCCCGACCCTCTCCCCAGTTTCCCGGGGGTGAGGGGGAAGATGTGAGCATCGCGTCTCAGCGGGTTTCGGCGGCGTATCTCCGGGGACGCAGAAAGACAGCATCGAGGGCGAAGGGGCCGGGGCCGCCGATCACCAGCGCCGCAAGGCCGGCCAGATAGAGAAGATCCGTCTCGTAGCCGGGCTGTCCGAATTGCGGGCCCGCGGGGGTGATGGCCTCCAGCTTGATCGAGCTGAATCCGTTGGGGAGATGGACGGTGACGATCGCCACGATCAGGACGGCCGCCATGGGCAGGCTGACGAGTGGCAGGAGGGCGCCGATGAGGACGGCAAAGCCGCCGATCAGCTCCGTCAGGACCGTCGCCCAGGCCAGAAAGGGCGCGGCGGGCATGTGGAGCGCCTGCAGGATGCCGATGAAGGAGTCGATTCCGCGGGCGAGCTTCGCATAGCCATGCTCCATGAAGCCGAAGCCGACGATCAGCCGCAGGGGAAGCGCCCACCAGGCCTCGCTTCGAGCTGAGACGAGGCGGGCATAGATGTCAGTGAGGTTGCTCATACTATACAGTTCGGGCGCGCGACGCCCTCGCGCATCACGATTGCGAGAGCTGGACCAGCTCCGCCTCGGCTGGAATCGCGGCGGGGGAGGAGACGGGCGGCGGGCGGCGGCGGGCATATTGGCGGGGCGAGCAGCCCATCACGCGCTTGAAGGCGGTGCTGAAGGCGCTCTCGGAATCATAGCCGAGGGAGAGCGCGATCACCGAGACGGGGTCGTTGGAACTCTCCAGCCGGTCGCCGGCCAGGAGCATGCGCCAGCGCGTCAGATAGTCGAGCGGCGAGGTTCCGACCGTCTCCTTGAATCTGAGCGCGAAGGAGGATCGCGACATGCCGGCGCGCGCCGCCAGCTGCTGCAACGTCCAGCGATGCGCTGGATCGTCATGCATGGCGCCGATCGCCGCGCCCATCCGCTTGTCGGCGAGCGCGAAGAGCCAGCCGACACCGCCCTGCGCGCCTTCCTCCAGATGGAGGCGCAGGGCCTGCACCAGCATCATTTGGGCGAGGTGCTGGACGACCAGAAAGCCGCCCGGCGCGCCATCGCTGAGCTCCTGCATCATGCGCTCCACGCACCAGCGCAGGGCCGCCTGATCCGTTTCCTTCCTGAGATGCAGGATAGACGGCAGCATGCGCAGCAGGATTGCGGCGTGATGGCCGGCCAGCGCGAAGCGGCAGCTGACGAGAAAGAAATCCCCGCCGCCATTATGGGTGACGATGCCGCCTCTGCGCGCGGGCGGAAAGATGCGGCGGGCATCGACGGGCTCCAGGCGCATATCGCTCGCCAGGCGGAAGGGGCGCCCGCTCGGCAGCAGGAAGCTCTCGCCCTCCTCCAATCGAACGGGATCGGCAACGCCCTCCACGGAGAGCCAGCAGCTGCCGGCGACGACGGCGCCGCATTTGATGGTCTCCTGCTGGTCGGGAAACTGGATCGACCAGTCGGCGGCGGCATCGAAGCCGGCGGACATGAGGTTGAGCGGCTTCAGAAGGGAAAGCACGTCTGACAGCGGTTCCATGGGCAATCTCGGACGATCGCGAATATAATGCGGACGATACCGCATAGATCGTCCCAACCCAACCCCTTATCTTCCCTTCGACGTGGTGCATGACGTTTCAGGAGGAGAAGCCAGATGCGCGTCTTCGTTACCGGAGCGACAGGATTCATCGGCTCGGCCATCGTCCGAGAGCTCGTG
>DATBBO010000296.1:0-4191 GCA_036270995.1 Dongiaceae bacterium
ATTGCGCGCTTATCGCAAGGTCACCGACGACCTCATCGCTCGCCACACCGGCCGGATCTTCAACACCGCTGGCGATGCGTTCTTGGCCGAGTTCGGCAGCGCCGTCGAAGCGGTGCGCTGCGCAATAGCGATCCAGGAGGACCTCCGGGTCCGCAATTCCGAGCTACCTGAGGGCCGTCAGATGTGGTTCCGCATCGGCGTCAATGTCGGCGACGTGATGGTGGAGGATAGCAATCTGTTCGGCGACGCAGTGAATGTCGCCGCACGGCTCGAGGGCCTTGCCGAGACGGGTGGCATCTGCATTTCCGGCAGCACCTTCGATCAAGTGAAGAACAAACTCTCGATTGCGTTCGATGATATTGGGGCGCAGCGGGTCAAGAACATTCCCGAGCCGGTCCGCGTCTTTCGGATCGTGCCTGGCAACGTGTCGGTCAGACCAGGTGCCGCACCTCCTCCGGGCCAAAGACGCCGCCGCGGATTCGCCGTCCTGGGCCTTGTCCTGGTGACGGTGCTGGTCGCGGGGGCATGGTTCGCTGGACTGCTCCCATTTGGCGAGGGGCCGGCGAACCCCTATGACGGGCTCTGGAAGATCAGCATCTTTGACCTCTCGGGCTGCCTCAACGACACGCCGCGCGGCTATACCATAACGGTACGACATGGGAAGATCGACGAGCCGACGGAGTTGTTCCCTAAGAAGGGCTTGGTCACTCCTTCAGGCGTGCTCAGCATCAAGGCGATCGACCGCTCCGGCAATGTGGTCAGCACCCAGACCGCCACCGTCGTCGGCGATACCGGCATCGGTCATTTTCAAGGACGCACACCTGCATGCACAGGTAAGATTGCGATGGTCCGGCTTCAGTAGCGCCCACTTTGCCTCTGGCACTTCGGCGGCCTCGCCGATGTGCCCGGCATGGGAGTGGTCCGACACGGAAAGCCAAGTCGAGATGAGATGTCCGCTATTCCGTCTCGCGCCGCTGGGGTTTTGTCCCATCACCCAACACGCCGCTGCCCTTGTTGCGTTCATGTTCTAACGCCTGGATAACGGGCGCAACTCGCCGCCAGGCTGAAGCCCCTGCTGAGTCGCCCTGCCGCTCGAGCGCCAGAGCGCGCCAGAGCGCATACTTGGCGGCGCTCGCGCCCATTTCCTCCATCACCAGCCTGGCCGCTTGGCGGATTGGGGCGTCATCCCGGATAACGAGTGTGCGAACACTTCCACCGTCGGCGCGATCAAGCGCCGAAGATTGCTGATTCTTCGCCATTTCCTATCGTCGCGCCCCCCTGAGATCCCACTTTGCCTTATAGGCGCTACGCTACCACGCCCTTGGAGGTAGGTCCGATTAGGCCAAAAGGAGTATCCGGCTCGCCCAGTCTGGCTTGTGCACTCCCAATGCCTCGGCCACCGTCAGGGCTTGGGTTTCGTAGATTGCGTCGGCCTGTCGGGCCGTAACACTAGAGCCCAACCGACTCCAAGGATGTGAAGGTCGGTGGGTCGATCACCTTGCGAGAGGCCCGTTCCTGACAATTGATGGCCGATGGGCGCTAGCCAGTCGGAGGCTCGCGCGCGGGATCGATCAGGACACCGGGATTGAGCAACCCTTGCGGGTCGAGGGCCTGCTTCGCTGCCTTGAGGGCATCGGCGAAAAGAGGGGGACGCTGGCGATCGTACCAGGGGCGGTGGTGGCGTCCGACCGCGTGGTGATGCGTGACCGTGCCGCCGGCTGCGATCACCGCGTCCAGACCAGCGCTCTTGATGGCCTGCCACTGCTCGAGCAGGCGGCCGTGATGGCCGGGCACCGTGAAGGTGAAATAGGGCGCGGGCCCGTCCGGATAGACATGGGTGAAGCGGCAGGTGACCTCGCCCGCTTGTCCGGTCGCCTGCTTGATGGCGGCCTCCGTCGCCGCCTTCACCTGGTCATGCAGGCTCTCGAAGCGCTCCCAGGTGATGGCCGTCTCGAAAGTGTCGTTGATGATGGCGCAGCGGATCGTGCGCTCGCGCGTGTAGGGCATGCGCATGAAGGCGTTGCGCCAACGCCCGGCTGCCCCCTCGCGATGCGCATCCTCCGCGGCCGGGGTTTCGGCTTCCCCGCCATGGTCCCGGCAGCATTCCAGCGCGCGGGTCATCCAGGGCTCGACCGGATGGTCGGCCGATTCGAAGCCCAGCACCATGATCGCCGATTTCCCGTCGCCGGCGCCGGTGTTCCAGGCTTCCTCGGGATCGAGGATCCGGCAATTCGCGGGATAGAGGCCGGACTGGGCAATGACCCGCAATGCCCGCGCGGCGGCGAAGAAGTCCATGAAGCGGACGGCGCTGCCGGCGCGGAAGCGCGGTCGATCCTGAAGCCGCATCCAGGCTTCCGTGATGATCCCCAGAATCCCCTCGGAGCCGATGAAGAGGCGGTCGGGGCTGGGCCCCGCGCCCGAGCCCGGCAGACGCCGGCTTTCCAGGACGCCCTTCGGCGTCACGACCCGGAGGGATTCGACCAGGTCGTCGATATGCGTATAGAGGGTCGCGAAATGGCCACCCGAGCGGGTCGCGATCCAGCCGCCCAGGCTCGAATACTCGAAGCTTTGCGGGAAGTGCCGCAGGGTCAGGCCGTGAGGCTTGAGCTCGGCCTCGAGGGAAGGGCCATAGGCGCCCGCCTGGATCCGCGCCGCACGCGAGCTGCGGTCGATCTCCAGCACCCGTCCCATCTCGCGGAGATCGATGGTGACGGCGGCTTTGTGGCCATCGAGGCGCGGTTCCACGCCGCCGACGACGCTCGACCCGCCACCGAAGGGCGTCACCACTGCCTGTTTGTCACCGGCCCAATCGAGGAGAGCGGCAATATCGGGCTCGTTGCGGGGATAGGCCACCAGATCGGGGGAAGCTGCGAAATCGCCCTGCAAGGCACACACATAGTCGGGATAGGCCTTGCCATAGCTGTGGGCCACCCGGTCATAGGGCGCCATCGAGCAGATCGGCGCCAGCGATGCGGGGGGTGCGACGCGCGGGGCGCGAAGCGCGATGTCTTCGAGGCGGGGCGCGGGCAGGCCGTCGGAGCGCTCGATCCCGAAGCGCTCCTTGAGCCGGCGGAAGGCGAAGCCCTCCTCCTCTGGCGTCATGCCCTCACCCTCGCGACCCCAGCCGAAAAACTTGAGGCGCGGTTTCGTCATCGGGTCCTCCCGTTCGTCAGCACGATCCCATAGGTCATGGCCGCGCCACCGGCGGGACATAGCTCTCGAGCTCGGGCGCCGGGAGCTTCACCACCTGGCCGAGTTCGGCCGAGCGATAGAGCGCCATGAGCATCTCGACCACCGCCACGCCGTCGGCGAAGGTTTCGGCGGGCGAGCGGCGGTGGCGGAAGGCTTCCACCATGTGCCGGTTCTCGCTGACATAGCCATAGGCGCTCGCCTCGTCCTCGAGAACCGGCATCAAGCCCTGCTCGGCGTTCTGCTTCTCGATCATGTCCTCACCCTGACCGCCGCGGATATCGCGCGACATGAAGATCTTGAGGCCGGTATCGAGCGAGTTGAACGACATCATGTATTCCGCCCCGAGCAGCTCGATCGTGGCCCTGAGACCCGCGCCCACATAGGCCCAGGAGTTGGTCGCCTCGACGAGGACCTCGCGATCCTCGGGATCGCGGAAGATGAGCGCCGAGCGGGCGAAGTCCTCGGAGGGGCGGCGGCGGTAATCCACCTCGGCGCCCATCATCTTCTGCAGCTTTTCCGCATATTCGGGGCGCGTCCATTTGAGGTTGCCGATGGTGGCATTGGCGCTGACGAGCCGGAGGTCGTCGCGTGGCGCGCCCGGCCTGGTCAGCAGGAAGCGCGCCACCTCGATGCTGTGGCAGCCCATGTCGGAGAGCGCGCCGCCGCCCTGGCGCACGCCCTGCCAGAACCACGGCATATGCGGGCCGCTATGCTCCTCGGCGGCGCGCGCCAGATAGGGCCGCCCGCCCGACGGCACCGCGCGTCGCCACACGATCTCCTTGCCGCGCTGGACGGCAGGTGCAAACACCTGGTTCTCGAGATAGCCGTGCAGCAGCCCGGCATCCTCGGCCAGACGCTGCATCTCACGCGCCTCGGCGAGCGCGCGGGCCAGCGGCTTCTCGCAGGCGACCCGAACCAGCCTGGCCTGCCCGGCTTTCGCCAGCCGATGGATCCCGCGCGTGGCGCCGAGCCTCGCGTCATTCGGCCCCAGGATCCAGA
>DATBBO010000297.1:0-1589 GCA_036270995.1 Dongiaceae bacterium
CCGCCGACCAGGCGGCGGACACTTATCAGAACGTCATCACCAAATGGCGCAGCGTGCATAAGCCGGACATCGCCAATTACCAGTCCTGGCTGAAGGACTACAAGCAGTAGACGGCAGCTCCTGAACCCTCTCCCGCGCTTCAACCCGCGGGAGAGGGCAGGAGTTATCCCTCCGCCAACCGCCGCTCGCCGCTCTCCATATCGAACAGGCGGACAAGCTCGGGACGGAGGCCAAGGGCGATGCGCTCGCCCACGGCGAGGTTCAGCAGCCCGTCTACCCGGGCGCAGAGCGCGCCCGCCAGCTCCACAGCGCGGTCGCCGAAAGCGATGGTCTCCACGCCGGAGATGCGGACATAGACATAGCTTTCGGCGCCGAGCTGCTCGATCACCTCGATCTCGGCCATGAAGGCTTCCCTCTTGCCTGGAGGCAGAAGCTGCAGGCTCTCGGGCCGGAGGCCCACCAGAAGCTCGCTATTGCCTGGCATCACCCGGCCCATGAACTCTGCCGGCAGGTCGAAGTCGACCGGCCCGACCTCGATGCCGCCGGAGCGGAGGCGTCCCTTGACGAAGTTCATTGGGGGGCTGCCGATGAAGCTGGCGACGAAGAGGTTCGCGGGATGCAGATAAAGTTGGCGCGGCGGCGCCACCTGCTGGATGCGACCCTGGCTCAGCACGGCAACCCGCTGGCCCAGGGTCATGGCCTCGGTCTGGTCGTGGGTGACGTAGATGGTGGTCACACCGAGGCGCCGATGGAGCTTCACCAGCTCGACTCGCATCTGGATGCGCAGCTTGGCATCCAGGTTGGAGAGCGGCTCATCCATCAGAAAGACCTGCGGGTGGCGCACGATGGCGCGGCCCATCGCCACCCGCTGGCGCTGGCCGCCCGAAAGCTCGCCGGGCCTGCGCTCGAGCAAGGCCTCGATGCCCAGCAGCGTGGCGACCTCGCCGACGCGCTGTGAGATCGCGGTGCGGCCCATACGCTGCATGCGGAGCGGAAAGGCGATGTTGTCCCGCACGCTCTTATGGGGATAGAGCGCGTAGTTTTGGAACACCATGGCGATGTCCCGATCCTGGGGGTCGAGCTCGTTGACGCGACGGCCGCCGATGCGGATCTCGCCCTCGCTGATCTCCTCGAGGCCGGCGACCATGCGCAGCGCAGTCGTCTTGCCGCATCCCGAGGGGCCGACGAAGATCATGAACTCGCCGTCCTTGATGGCGAGGCTCAAATCTTCCACTGCGGTTATGCCGCCGGGAAAGCGCTTGAATACGCGATCGAACTCGATCCCCGCCATCAGCCCTCACCCCACGCCCGTTGTGGAGGCGAAGATACCCGGCCGGGCGCAGCCTGCATCCACTCCCTCGCAGCGGCGCCTCACGTAACCGCGAATTCCTTCAGCGCCGCCTCGTCGATCTCGATGCCGAGGCCGGGGCCGGTCGGGATCATGACCTCTCCTTCCACGAGCGGGAAGCGTTCCGCCACCAGGCGCTGATTGAGGTCCGTGGTCTGCACGCAATATTCCATGTACTCGGCCTCCTCCATGGCGGCCAGGACCTGGAGCGTCGCAGCCTTGATGATGCCGGTGCTCCAGG
>DATBBO010000298.1:0-4076 GCA_036270995.1 Dongiaceae bacterium
CCCTGACGGATTAAGGCGCCACTATAAATGGGTGTCCCGAACAGCGATTGTTTGGCGGCAGCTTGCATTGGCTGCCTGCGCCCTGGCCAGTTTCCTGGGGACACCGCGCGCTGCCGCGCAGATGTCTGTGCCCGGGGCGAACCATGTGATGATCGTCGGCACAAAGGTTGCACCTCCGTTTGCGATGAAGTCGGACGACGGCTCCTGGTCCGGGATCAGCATCGAGTTGTGGCGCCGGATCGCCACCGACCTCCATCTGAGCTACCGCTTTGAAGAGGTCAGCCTTGATGAGCTTATCAACGGAACCGCTGGACACAGGCTTGACGCCGCTATTGCTGCGATCACGGTCACCGCGACGCGCGCCGAAAGCGTCGATTTCACCCAGCCGTATTACGCGACCAGCCTGGGTATTACGGTCAGGAGGGTCTCCGTCTTCAACTGGCTAAACCTGACCGAGAGCCTCTTCTCGCTCAGCCTGCTGAAAATGCTTCTCCTGCTTGTTGCGGCGGCTATCCTGATGGGGTTCGTCGTTTGGCTGATCGAGCGTCGCCATACTGAGCATTTCGGCGGGGGCGTCAAACAAGGGCTCGGCAGCAGCCTGCTGTGGTCGGCCCGAATTCTGACCCAGGCCATGCCAGAGAAAGGGCCGACAACCCTCCCAGGGCGCGTCATTGCGGTTATCTGGTTGGCCGTCGCCGTAACATCGATAGCCGTATTTACCGCTAGCCTCACCACATACTTTACGACCCGACAACTCGAAGGCTACGTTCGTGGGGTCCAGGATCTGCATTCCGTCCGGGTCGGCACCGTTGCTGGCACCTCCGCGGTTGATTACCTCAGAGACCAGCGAATAACATTTCGAGCCTTTCCAAACGCAGAGGCAGGATTGAGGGCCGTGAAAGATGGCAATACGGATGCTTTCGTCTATGACAAACCTCTGATGTCGTGGCTCGTACAGAGCCACTATGCGGACTCTCTCCAGGTACTCGACGCCGTTTTCGATCAGCAAAACTATGCGATTGCTCTGTCGGTCGGCAGTCCTTTGCGTATGCCCCTCGAACATGCCATGCTGCGCATTCTTGCAACGCAGTGGTGGCGGGATACAACCTCTGGATATCTGGGAACCGACTGACCAGACACGAGGCTATTTCCGCCTTCAGCAAGCCGTGGATTGGGTCGATCGCCGAGGGTCTGCTTCGTGAGGGATGCCCGAATAGTCCATCGGGCTGCACGATGCGTCGCCGTGCGTTTATGAGTACACGGCCTAGTCTAGTTTCCGCCTGACCCGCGGGCGGGGGCCCGCGGCTTAGGCCCGCTCGGCGATTGAAGCGCTCTCCGGCTCCACGCCGAAATTGAACTGGAGGGCCGCGAGGCGGGCGTAGAGGCCCTCGCGGCGGACGAGCTCGGCATGGGTTCCGGTCTCGACGATCCGGCCGTGATCCATGACGACGATGCGATCACAGCTCTGCACCGTGGCGAGACGATGGGCGATGACGATGGAGGTGCGGCCCTCCATCAGCCGGGCGAGGGCATCCTGCACCACGCGCTCGCTCTCGGCGTCGAGCGCCGAGGTCGCCTCGTCGAGGAGCAGCAGCGCGGGGTGGCGCAGCAAGGCGCGGGCGATGGCGATGCGCTGGCGCTGGCCGCCCGAGAGCCTGACGCCGCGCTCGCCGAGCGGTGTTGCGAAGCCCTCGGGAAGCCGGTCCAGGAACTCTGCCGCATGGGCCGCCTCCGCCGCCGCGCGGATATCGGCATCGCTCGCCTCCGGACGGCCATAGCGGATGTTCTCCGCCGCGCTAGAGGAGAAGATCACCGGCTCCTGGGGCACCAGGCTGATGCGCCGGCGGAGTGCGGCAGGATCGGCCGCCGCGATATCGACGCCGTCGAAGAGGACCCGTCCTTCCTGGGGATCGTAGAAGCGGAGCAGGAGCTGAAAGATGGTGGTCTTGCCGGCGCCCGAGGGCCCGACAAGGGCGAGCTTCTCGCCGGCGCCGACCTCGAGATCGAAGGCGTCGATCACGCGCCGGTCCTGCCGGGTGGGATAGGCGAAGCCGACGGAGCGGAAGGCGACGACGCCCTGGGCCGGCTCCGGCAGAGGGCGCGGATGGGCCGGTGTCGTGATGATCGGGCGGGTCGCCAGCAGCTCCGACAACCGGTCCATGGCGCCGGCGGCGCGCTGGAGATCCCCCATCACCTCGCCCATCCCGCCGACGGCGAGCGCCACCACCACCGCATAGAATATGAAGGTCGAGAGCTGGCCCGGGCTCGTCCGGCCGGCCAGCACGTCATGGCCGCCGACCCAGAGCACGATGCTGATCGAGGCGAAGACCAGCAGGATGACGATCGCGGTCAGCGCCGCGCGGGCCTGGATCCAGCGACGGGCCGCCGCGAATGCCAGCTCGATATGCCCGCCATAGGTCCTGGCCGTGACGGGCTCGTAGCCGAAGGCCTGAATGGTGCGGATCCCATGCAGGCTCTCATTCCCCTCGGCGGCGACCTCGCCGACCTGCTTGTGCATGGCGCGGGCGTAGCGCCGGACCCGCCGGCCGAAGAGGATGATGGGAATCACCACCAGCGGCACGACCACGGCGGCGATGCCGGCGAGTTCCGGGCTGGTGGTGAAGAGCAGGACGGCACCACCCAGGAACATCATGGCATTGCGCATGGCGAAGGGCAGAGACGAGCCGATGACGGTCTGCAGCACCGCCGTATCGGTGGTGAGCCGCGAGATGATGTCGCCGGTGCGGGTCACCTCGTAGAAGGCCGGGGAGAGAGTCAGGAGATGGCCGAAGACCTGCTTGCGCAGATCGGCCACAATCCGCTCGCCCACCCAGCTCACCAGGAAGAAGCGGCAGAAGCTCGCCAGCGCCAGCACGACGGTGGAGGCGAAGACGATCAGCACCGCCTGGTCGAGAAGCCGCGGATCGCGGGCCCGGAAGCCTTCATCGATCAGATATTTGAGGCCCTGGCCGAAGGCCAGCACCATGCCGGCGGAGACGGCCATGCCGACCAGCGCGCCCACCGCCTGCCAGCGATAGGGGGCTATGCGGACAAGGAGCGGGCGGAGCGCGATCAAGCGGCGGCGCTCGAGGCTGGGCGCCTCAGCCAAGCGCGACCGCCTCGCCCAGGCGCTCGGTGAGCTCCCGCCCCAGGAGGTCTTCCAGTCTCTCCCCGCCGCGGGTGGCGCGCCAGGCGCCCCCCTCGCCCTCGCTCCAGGCGAAATGCCAAGCCCCGCTCACCGGCGAGGAGAGCCAGATCTGGCGGCTCGCGAGATGCTTGTTGATCTGATAGACGCCGCCCGCCTCGAGCTCCAGGGTCAGGATGCCGCCCACCAGCTCGGCATCCACCGCATCGCCGGCGGCGGATTCAACCGCCTGCTGCAGGCGGGCGAGAGCGGCATCGGCGCGCGCTTCGAACTGGCTGGCATCCATCGCGAGGCTGTCGGCTGTGGTCGGGGCGGCATCCCTAGCCCAGGGCCCCCCGCTTGGCAAGCCAAGCCCTGGTCCGGCCGTTACCCGAGGAAAGCCGCCACACCCGGCCGCCACGGGCATGGCCGCGGAACTCGCCCCTCCCCGGTCATGGTTGGGCTTCCTGCCAGAACAGCCAGCGCCCCAGCCCGGCCGCAAGGACGGCGCCGGCAATCTGCGCGACGATGAATGCCGGAGCCGAGGATGGGGCGATGCCCGCGAATGTATTGCTGAGAGCACGCGCGATCGTCACCGCCGGATTGGCGAAGGAGGTCGATGCGGTGAACCAATAGGCCGAGGTGATGTAGAGGCCGACCAGAAAGGGAGTTGTTTCAGGACGGAAGCGCAGCGCGCCGAGGATGGTCAGGATCAAGCCAAATGTCGCGACCCCCTCCGACAAGGCCTGGGCCGGCCCCTCTCGCAGCTTCTGGGATAGCTGAAGCACGGGCTCGGCGAACATGAGATGCGCCGTCCAGGCACCGACAACACCGCCGGCAATCTGAACGATCACATAGGCGGCGGCGACGCGCACACCGAGTTCGCCGCGAAGGAGGAAGACCAGGGTGACGGCCGGATTGAAATGTGCGCCGGAGACCGGGCCGAAGATGG
>DATBBO010000299.1:0-4323 GCA_036270995.1 Dongiaceae bacterium
CCCTCGAGGAGCGCCTCCACCGCCAACGTGGCCTTGTGGCGGGAGCCGGGCGGCCTGCCGGCGGCACCGACAGTATTTCCTCGAGCAAACCGACCGCCGGCTATTCGCCCGCTTGAAACCCGCTGCTCTATACTGCCCTCCGGCTTTTCCTCGCTCATCGGGCCGCACCTGCTGGACCACCTGCCGGGCCGTCAAGGCGATGCCTTGGCACCTAGTCCGCTGTCCGCCGGCTGCTCAGTAGCCGTACGCGAGCCTTCGCAAGCACGCTGCCGACCCAACACCGCACGCGGGCCAGCGGTGACGGCAGGCGGGGAAGGGCTAAGTGCAGCAGGCTCGGAATTGGACACTGGCAGCCCACGCGCGCCCTTCGCCCGCAGGAACGCTATCCACTGGGCGAGCTGCAGGTCCGAGAGCCCTGGCTCGGCCGGGATCAGGTCCTTGCCACCGGGGCCTGAGACCTCGCTTGCCGTCAGATCGGGCAGGATCTTCTTCAGCAGCTCGGCGGCGCGCAGACGCTGCTCCATCGACGGGTAGGCATACGTCGGTTCACCAGGCCCAGCCTGCGGGCCAATGCGGATCCGCCGCCCTTCGGCCACCTTGATGAGAAACTCCACCGGGCGGGCGACGGTAATCTGCTCGCGCAACTCGGCAGTGGTGCGATTCGGCGTGCCTTTCTGCCGGCCACCCGTGCGGGGCTGGCCCTTCGGCCGGCCAGGGCCACGCTTCTCCGAGGCTACATGAGTGACTATCACGGCCCCTCATAGCGGGTGACGGTCTGATCGATGGCGCCGAAGAGGCTCGCGTCGTCGCCGTCCAGCATCTCGATCCGCACGCGGTCGCCGAATTTGAGGAAGGGTGTCGCGGGCTTGCCTGCGCGGATTGTCTCGACCGAGCGCTGCTCGGCGATACAGGCATAGCCGGCACCACCTTCCACCGCCGGCCGGGCCGGCCCGCCATCTTCCTTGTTGGAGATGGTGCCGGAGCCGATGATGCTGCCCGGCCCGAGCCGGCGCGTGCGCGCCGCGTGGGCGATCAGCCGGCCGAAATCGAAGGTCATGTCCGTGCCGGCATCGGGCCGGCCGAAGAGCTGCCCGTTCAGATGCACCTGCAGCGGCCGATGGAGCTTCGCCCCCTGCCAGGCCGCGCCCAGCTCGTCGGGCGTCACCGCCACCGGCGAGAAGGCGCTCGAGGGCTTGGACTGAAAGAAGCCGAAGCCCTTGGCGAGCTCGCCGGGGATGAGATTGCGCAGCGACACGTCGTTCACCAGCATCACCAACCGGATGCACGCCGCCGCCGCCGCCGGGGCGATGCCCATGGGCACATCGTCGGTGACGACGGCGACCTCGCCCTCGAAATCGATGCCATGGGCCTCGTCCGCCGCCTCGATGGGATCTGAGGCGCCGAGAAAGCTGTCGGAGCCGCCCTGGTACATCAGCGGATCGGTCCAGAAGCTCTGGGGCATCTCGGCACCGCGGGCGCGGCGCACCAGCTCCACATGGTTCACATAGGCCGAGCTATCGGCCCATTGATGGGCGCGCGGCAGGGGTGCTGCGCAAGCCGCGGGATCGAAGGCGAACTCGTCGGAGGCGGCATCCTCCTCAAGCAGCTGGGCCACGGTTTCGAGCTTGGGCGCGAGCCGCGCCCAGTCATCGAGCGCCTGCTGCAGGCTCTGGGCGATCTCCGGCACGCGCCGCGCCCGCGCCAGATCGCGGCTGACGACGATGAGGGTCCCGTCCCGCCCGCCCCCCTTCAGGCTGGCGAGCTTCATCGCGCTTTCTTCGCCCCCTCTGTCTTCCCCTCTGTCTTCGCTCCCTCTGTCTTTCCCGATGTCTCGGGCTTCGCCCGCCAGCTCTCGACATAGCCCGTCCATTCCGCGCCGGCCATCGCCGGCCCGGGGTCCAAAGCATCGCGGGTATCGATCATGACAGCATACTCATCGGTGCTGTTGCGCTTGGGGCTGAGCATGCCGGCCAGCGCCTTGGGATGGGGCCCATGGGTGAAGCCGCAGGGATGGAAGGTCACCATCCCCGGCCGGATGTTGTCGCGGCTGAAGAAATCGCCGGCGTGATAGAAGATCACCTCGTCGAAATCGTCGTTGTTGTGGAAGAACGGCACCTTGAGGGCGCCCGGATCGGATTCGAAGGGCCGGGGCGCGAAGGTGCAGACGACGAAGCGCTCGCCCAGGAAGGTCGTATGGGCCGAGGGCGGCAAATGATAGCGGTGGCTCATCAGCGGCCTGATATCCGCGATGTTGAGGCGCACCGGCGCGAGATCCCCATGCCAGCCCACGGCGTCCAGGGGATTGAAGGGATATGTGACGGTCGAGATCTCGCCGCGACGCTTCACCTTCACCTGCCAGCGGCTCTCGGTCTGCTGGGCGCGGAAGGCATCGTCGATCTGCGGGATGTCGAGTACCCCCGGATCGAAGATCGCATGCTGGCCGACCAGGCCCTTCTCCGGCAGGCGATAGGAGCCGCCCGTCGCCTCGATCAGCAGCAGGGCCATGGGCTCGCCGGGGGGCTCTGGCGCATCGAGGCGCCACATGGTGGAGCGCGGCAGCATCACATAGTCGCCGGCCTTCACCTGGAGATGGCCATAGTCGCAGAAGAGATCGCCCTTGCCCTGATGGATGAAGAGCAGCTCGTCGCCATCGGCATTGCGCGCGAGGAACTCCATCGCGCCCGCGAGCTGCCACCAGCGGAGCTTCATTTGGGCGTTGCCCAGCACCAGCGGCGCCTCCCAGGGCGAGCCGGTTTCGCCGGCAAGCTTCGTCAGGTCGAAGGCCCGGGGCCGGAGCGGGCCTTCCCAGCCCGTCCAGCCCGTGGGCGGATGGCGGTGATACATATGGGTGGCCGGGCCGAAGAAGCCCTCCTTGCCCAGCTCGCGCTCGAAGGTCCCCGCCGGCAGATCGGCATGGGCCTGGCGCGAGGTCTCGCCGGCGCGTTGCGGCAGGGAAATCCAGCGGCGGCTCATGTCTTCCTCCGTCTGTTTTCGTCAGTCCCCGCGAAAGCGGGAATGAAGCGCTCAGGCCTGCTGCGTCTTATCGGGCGCCAGCACGCCGCGCGCAATCTGATCCTGCTCGATGGATTCGAACAAGGCGCGGAAATTGCCTTCGCCGAATCCCTCATCGCCCTTGCGCTGGATGATCTCGAAGAAGATGGGGCCGATCACAGTCTGGGTGAAGATCTGCAGCAGGAGACCGCCGCCCGGCGCGCCGTCCAGCAGGACGGCATTTTTCGTCAGGCGCGCCACATCCTCGCCATGGCCCGGCAGGCGGGTCGCGAGATTGGCATAGTAGGTCGCGGGCGGCGGGGCCAGGAAGCGCACGCCCCGTGCGGCCAGCCCCTCGACCGTGGCATGGATGTCCTCGGTGCCCAGCGCGATATGCTGGATGCCCTCGCCGCGATAGGCGTTGAGATATTCCTCGATCTGGCTCTTGTCGTCGGCGGATTCGTTGATGGGGATGCGGATCTTGCCGCAGGGGCTGGTCATGGCCCGGCTCTTGAGGCCCGTCAGCTTGCCCTCGATGTCGAAATAGCGGATCTCGCGGAACTCGAAGAGCCGGGAATAGAACTCCGCCCAGACATCCATGCGCCCGCGATGCACGTTATGGGTCAGATGATCGGTATAGGAGAGGCCGAGGCCCGGCGGGCTCGGCAGGGGATCGAGGCTGGCGCCCTCCAGCGCGACGAAGTCGACATCGTAGATCGAGCCCCGCGGGCCATAGCGATCGACCAGATAGATCAGGCTCCCGCCGATGCCCTCGATGGCCGGGATGTTGAGCTCCATCGGCCCCGTCTTCTGGGGCACCGGCCGGGCGCCGAGCGCGACCGCGCGCTTGAAGGCCGCCGCCGCGTCCTTGACCCGGAAGGCCATGGCGCAGGCGCTCGGCCCATGCACCCGGGCGAAGGCCTGGCCGAAGCTGTCGGGCTCGGCATTGACGACGAAGTTGATGTCCCCCTGGCGATAGAGCGTCACCTGCTTGGCGCGGTGGCGGGCGATGGCGCGGAAGCCCAGGCTCTCGAAGAGCCGGCCCAGGGCCTCGGGCTCCGGCGCGGTATATTCGACGAACTCGAACCCGTCAGTGCCCATGGGGTTTGGCCAATCCTTTGGGGCTGCGGTCGCGGCCATGGCGGATACTCCCGTCAGATTGCGGTTTGGAATGAGTTTATGTTAGATGGCCCGGCATTTCCTTGCGATCTATAGCGGCAACTCCTTGGATTTTGGCATATTCTGCCGGCCTGACCTGGCAAGAGGCACGCCATGACCGACACCTCCCTGGACCCCGCCGATCTCCGGATTCTTAACGTACTCCAGAAGGAC
>DATBBO010000300.1:0-9669 GCA_036270995.1 Dongiaceae bacterium
TGCCATTGGTGCCATGTCATGGCGCATGAGAGCTTCGAGAACGAGGCCACGGCCGCTCTCATGAACCAACTCTACGTCAACATCAAGGTCGACCGCGAGGAACGCCCGGATCTCGACGCGATCTACCAATCGGCCCTCGCCT
Source organism: Dongiaceae bacterium (assembly GCA_036270995.1). Lineage (GTDB taxonomy): Bacteria > Pseudomonadota > Alphaproteobacteria > Dongiales > Dongiaceae > DASXQK01. Next base: position 143 of record DATBBO010000300.1, read on the forward strand.
TACTCGGCCAGCAAGGTGGCTGGCCGCTGACCATGTTCCTGACGCCCGACGGCCATCCCTTCTGGGGCGGCACCTATTTCCCGCCGGAGCAGCGCTGGGGCCGGCCGGGCTTTCCCCAGGTGTTGCGCGCCATCGCCGACACCTACCACAAGGATCCGGACCGGGTGGCGAAGAACGTCGCAGCCATCCAGGAGGCGCTGGACAAGATGACGGCGCCCGCGGCGGGGTCGAGCATCGGGCCCGAAATCCTGGACCGCATCGCGCATCGCCTGCTGCAGGAGGTCGACCTCCAGCATGGCGGTATCGGCAGCGCGCCGAAATTCCCGCAAGCCCCGATCTTCGAGCTGCTCTGGCGCAGCTGGAAACGGACCAAGGACGCGCATTATCGCGAGGCCGTCGAGATCACGCTCCGGCGCATGTGTCAGGGCGGCATCTACGATCATCTGGGCGGCGGCTTTGCACGCTATGCAACCGACGCGGAATGGCTGGTGCCGCATTTCGAGAAGATGCTCTACGACAATGCCGCTCTGCTCGATCTCCTGGCTCTGGTCTGGCAGGAGAGCCGCGAGCCGCTCTATGAGCAGCGCATCCGCGAGACCTGCGGCTGGGCGCTCCGCGAGATGCTGACGCCCGCCGCCGGGGTCTCGGGGCGGCGCGGCTTCGCCAGCGCGCTCGACGCCGATAGCGAGGGCGAGGAGGGAAAATTCTACGTCTGGACGGAAGCGGAAATCGACGAGGTGCTGGGCGCCGCAGCGGCGTTGTTCAAGCAGCATTACGACGTGCGTCCCGAGGGCAATTGGGAAGGCCACACGATCCTCAACCGCAGCGCCCGGCCGCTGCTCGTCGACGAGGAAACCGAAGAACGGCTGGCGAAAGCGCGCGCGAAGCTGCTCGAGCGCCGCACCGGGCGCATCCGGCCCGGCTTCGACGACAAGGTGCTGGCGGATTGGAACGGGCTGATGATCGCAGCCCTCGCCCGGCTGGGCGCGCTCTTCGGGGAAGAGAAATGGCTGGAGGCCGCAGGCGGCGCCTTCGACTTCATCCGCAAGGAGATGACTGTCGAAGGCCGGCTGCGCCATAGCTGGCGCATGGGCCAGGCGCGTCATCCTGCGACCCTCGACGACTACGCCAACATGTCCCGCGCCGCCCTCGCGCTCAGCGAAGCCACGGGCGACAAGAGCTATATCGAGGCGGCGAAGGGGTGGGTCGCGATCCTCGATGCCCATTACTGGGACGCGGCGGGCGGCGGCTATTTCTTTACCGCCGCGGATACGCGCGATGTGATCTTGCGCAACAAGACCGCCGTGGATCATGCGACGCCCTCGGGCAATGCGACCATGGTGGGCGTGCTGGGGCGGCTCTACTACCTCACCGGCGAAACCGCCTATCGCGACCGGGCCGAGGCACTGGTAGGCGCCTTCGCCGGCGAGATCGGCCGCAACTTCTTTCCCCTGGCGAGCTTCATCAACGCCCAGACCTTCCTGCAGAACGCGGTGCAGGTCGTCATCGCCGGCGAGGCCGGGGCGCCCGCTACGCGCGCGCTCCAGGAGATGCTCGACCGCCGCTCGCTGCCCGATCTTGTCCTCACGCGCCTGGCACCCGGAGAAGCCCTGCCCGCCGGCCACCCCGCCCATGGCAAGGGTCTCGCCAAAGCCAAGAACGGTGCAGGCCCCGCCGCGGCGGCCTATATTTGCCAGGCCATGACCTGCTCGCTCCCCATCACCGATCCCGCCGGCCTCGGAGCTGCTCTGGACCATGTTTGAGAATTCGCTTGTCTGAGATTCACGAGCTCGGCGTCGATACCCCGGTGGGCCCGCTCACCCTCACCGAGCGGGATGGCGCCATCACCTCGGTCGGCTGGGGCAGGCCGAAGGCGGCGGAACAGCCGACGCCGCTGCTGCTCGCCGCTGCGGCGCAGCTTGACGGCTATTTCTTCTGCCAGCTCGAACGCTTCGAGCTGCCGCTGGCGCCCGCGGGCAGCGAGTTCGACCGCCAGGTCTGGGATGCGATGCTGGAGATCCCCTATGGCCGCACCCTGACCTATGGCGAGATCGCCGCCAAGATCGGCGGCAATGCCCGCGACGTCGGCGGCGCCTGCGGGCGCAACCCCATCCCCATCTTCATCCCCTGCCACCGCGTGATGGGCGCCAACGGCACCCTCGTCGGCTATAGCGGGGGTGCTGGCATCGAGACCAAACAGGCCCTCCTCGCTCTTGAGGGTGTCCTCCTGCCTCTTTAGTCTCCCGGTTTCGCATTTCTGGAGAGAAGCCATGCGCAGCCACGCGATCCGTTTCCATGAGACCGGCGGCCCCGAGAAGCTGAAATGGGAGGAGGTCGAAATCGGCGAGCCGGGCAAGGGCGAGGTGCTGCTGCGCCAGACGGCCGTCGGCCTCAACTACATCGACACCTACCACCGCACGGGACTCTATCCGGTTCCCCTCCCCTCGGGCATAGGGCTCGAGGCTGCGGGCATCGTCGAGAAGATGGGGCCGGGGGTGACGGAGCTGAAACAAGGCGACCGCGTCGCATATGCCTCCGGCCCGCTCGGCGCCTATGCCGAATCGCGGCTCTATCCGGCCGAGAAGGCGGTCAAGCTGCCCGAGGGCATCTCCGACCGGCAGGGTGCGGCCATGATGCTGCAGGGCATGACCGTGGAATATCTGATCCGGCGCACCTATCCGGTGAAGGCCGGGCAGTGGGTGCTGCTCCATGCCGCGGCCGGCGGGATCGGCCTCATCGCCGCGCAATGGCTGAAGCATATCGGCGCCAAGGTCATCGGCACCGCCGGGGGGCCTGAGAAGATGGCCATGGCCAAGGCCCATGGCTGCGATCACGTCCTCGATTCCCACAAGGAGGATATCGCCAAGCGGGTGCGCGAGCTGACCGGCGGCAAGGGCGTGCCCGTCGTCTATGACGGCGTCGGCAAGGCGACCTTCCAGGCCTCTCTCGATAGCCTAGCCCCCCGGGGCATGTTCGTCAGCTTCGGCAACGCCTCGGGCCCGGTACCGGCCTTCGAGCCTACGATCCTCGCCGCCAAGGGCTCGCTCTACCTTACGCGGCCCTCGCTCATGGCCTATACCTCCACCCGCCAGGAGCTGGTGGAATCCGCCCAGGCCCTGTTCGACGTCGTCCGCTCCGGTGCCGTCAAGATCGAGATCCACCAGACCTATCCGCTGAAGGAGGCGGCCCAGGCCCATCGCGATCTCGAGGCGCGCAAGACCACCGGCTCGACCATCTTCCTGCCCTGAGCCGGCATGGCCACAGAGCGCACGATCTTCTGGCAGCCCTGGCAGGGCCAGGGGATGGAGCATCTGCGCCTGAGCTATCACGAGGATCACGTGGTCGCCCGCGGCGATGTGCAGGGCATCGCCGCGCTCGCGCCCTTTCGGCTGCGCTACAAGATCAAATGCGATCTCGGCTGGCATACCCGCAAGCTCGACATCGAGCTCTACGACCTCCATGGCTGCCGCGAGCGGCATGTCAAGGCTGACGGTCAGGGCAATTGGCGTGACGAGGAGCTGGGGCCCTTGAGCGAGTTGGCCGGCTGTCTCGATGTCGACATCTCCGCCACGCCCTTCACCAACACGCTGGCGCTGCGGCGCCTCAACCTCCAGCCCGGCGAGAACGCCGCGCTCAACATCGCCTATCTGAAGGTGCCCGAGCTCACCTTCCGCCCCGCCTCCCAGCGCTACAGCTGCAACTGGCGTGCGCCCACCGGCGCCATCGTCACCTATGAGGGACTATTCCGCGGCTTCAAGGCCGATCTGGCGCTCGATGCCGACGGGCTGGTGATCGACTATCCCGAGACCTTCCGCCGCATCGCGCCGCGCTGATCGTCAGCGAAGCGCCGCAGCCTCCAGGGCGGGCAGCATTGCCCGCCATCCCGCCGCCCGGGCCTCTGCAAGCAGGCGGGAGAGCTCGGTGTGGTTCGCCTGCCCACGGCCGGCTGCGGCCAGCGCCCGGGCCCTTGTCGCGAGGAAGTCGGTCATCGGCCGCGGTTCCGCCGCCAAGCCGCGAAGCAGGGCGTCCGCCTGGCGCTCGGCGCCCGACCAGTCCTTCGCCTTGAGGCAGGCCTCGATGGCAAAGCGACCGAAAAGCGGGATGTTGTGACTGACCGCGCCGGCGGCGATCAGTGCCTCGCCTTCGGCGAGGGCCGCGGCCCGTTCGCCCGGATCCTCGGTCATCATTGCCTGCAGCCCCAGCCCATAAGGCAGCAGGTAGAAGGGATGCTCGCGCGCGATGGCGAGCCCGTTCTTCAGCGTCTCCCAGGCGCAGGGCTCGCCGGCGGCATGCTCCAGCACGGCGCGAAACAACAGCCCTTCGGCGATGAAGCGCCGCGCCTGCAGCGCCTCGGCGATCTCGAGCGCCGTCGCGACGGAGCGGCTCGCCTCGGCGGCCTCGCCGAGGTCATGGCACAAAAAGAACCGCGCGTGATGGGCGATCATCGCCGCCCGGCGATGGCCGATCTGATCGGCGAGAAGAATGCCGCGTTCGGCGAGCGCGCGCGCCTCGGAAAAGCGCAGCTCGAACATCACCATGATCGCCAGCATGGGGAGATTGGCCGCCTCGATGCGCTTGAAGCCCTGGGCGAAGCTGACATCGACGCAGCGCTGGAACATCCGGGCGGTGGTCCTGTACAGGCCGCGCATGTAGTAGGCGTCCGCGAGCCCGCCGAGGGCGCGGGCCTGCTCCTCGGCGGCACCGGCGGCCTCAGCCAGACGCAACGCTTCGCTATGCTCCGCCAGGCATCGCTCGATCTCGCCGCGGGGAAAGTGGATGTTGGCCCGGAGCGTATGCAGACGGGACAGCTCGACCGCCATGCCTTCGGCCTTCGCCTCTTCTTCCACCTCGTCGAGGAGCCGGACCGCCTCCTCGACACGATCGAGCACGATCAAGCCCTGGGCCAAGCCGAGGCTCGCGCGCAGCCGCGGCGGCCCCGCAGGCGCATGCTCGAGTGCGACCCGGAAGGCTGCGACGCCCTGCTCCGTGCGCCCAAGGCCTTGCAGCAACTCGCCGCCGAGACTCGCTAGAGCCGCACGCAGCTCCGATTCCGTTGCCAGGGCCAAGCCCCGGTTCGCGAGATCGAGGGCTTCGACATTGCGATAGGCCGCAGCCTCGGCCTCGGCTGCCGTCAGATAGGCTTGCGCGGCGCGCGGATCCTCGCCCAGTTCTAAATGCCGGGCGCTGAGCGCAGCGTCCCGCGTCTCGTACCAGAGGGCGGCGCTGCGATGTAGCTCGCGACGGCGAGCCTTCAGCAGCGATCCATAGATGCCGTCGCGGACGAGGGCATGGACGAAGGCGAGCTCGCTGCCGTCCTGGCGCATGAACTGCTGGTCGACCAGGCGGCTCGCAACATAGCCGGCGTCGCCCAAGAGATGGCGCAGCGCCTCGAGCGGCATGCGCTGGCCCAGCACCGAGGCCGCCTGCACCGCCCGCTTCTCGGGCGACGGCAGGAGATCGGCCCGGCCCAGCACCAGGCTCTGCACCGAGGCGGGCACGGTGGCGCTCGCCATCTCGCCGCTATGGCGCAGAAGCTGCTCAAGGAAGAAGGGATTGCCGCCGGCGCGCGCGATGCAGGCGGCAATGCGCTGGTCGCCTTGCGCGCGATGCGCCTCCGCCAGTTGCGCAGATTCCGCCGGCGAGAGCGGTGCCAGATCGATGGTGCTGATACCGGCGGGCGCGAGCCTCGCCCGCCAGGCGCGATCCAGCGGGTCGCCCTCCGGCCGGGTCGACAGCAAAAGCAGCAGCGGCGCCTCGGCCGTGGCACTGCCGAACGCTGCGATATCCTCGAGCAGAAGCGAGTCGGCCCAGTGGAGATCCTCGATCGCCGCGAGCACGGGCTGTGCGCTTGTCGACCGTGCCAGGAGCCGCGCCAGAAGTGCACGGCGGCGGAGCTGGCGCGTGGGTTCGTCCATGGCCTGCATCAGCGCGCGGGCCTCTCCCTCGGGCGAGAGATCGAGAAGATCGTACAGGCTCGCACGCTCCTCGGCGGGGAGATCCGCGGCTGCGGCGTTCTCCGCCGCCTGGCGCCGCGCCCCTTTCCCGGCATCCGGCGCTAGGCCCAGTAGGCTGCGGGTGAGCAAGCCTCGGGCGTCGAGGCCCTTGGCAGTGCCGAAATCCAGGACCAGAGCCTTGTGAGTCGCAAAGCCCCTCTCCTTCGCCCCGGCCAGAGCTTCCTCGATGAGGCGGCTCTTGCCGATGCCGGCCTCTCCGCGCAGCACGACGACCCGTCCGCGCCCTTCCTTCCGGCAGGCCTTGAGCAGGTCGGTCAGCAGGCGGCGGTCGGTCTCGCGGCCGATGAACGGGGTTGCCGGCCGCCGGCCGGCCTCGAGGCCCTCCACGCGCCAGCCGATGACCGGCTGGGCAATGCCTTTGAGGCGCGCCGGCGGCAGGGCCGTCATGCGGATTCGGCCCTCGAGCTGGCGCTGCAGCCCTTCGCCGATCACCACCTCGCCGGGTCCGGCAAGGCTCACCAGTCGCGCCGCGAGATTGACCGCATCCCCCAGCACCGTATAGCCGCGGCCGATGCCGCCGGCGATCACCTCGCCCATGGCGATGCCCACATGGGCGGCCAGCGGCGTACCGCCAGGCTCGACGATCTCGCCTGCCGCCGCGACGATGTCGAGAGCCGCGCCCACCGCCCGCAGGCTGTCATCCCCATGGGCGACCGGCGCGCCGAAGAGGGCCATGACCGCATCGCCGATATGCTTGTCGACGCTGCCGCCATAGCGGGCCGTGATCGCATCCGCCTGCGCGTAGAAGGCCTCGACCAGGCGGCGCAGATCCTCGGCATCGAGCCGGGCGGAGAGCGCCGTGAAGCCCGAAAGATCGGCAAAGAGGATCGCGACCTGGCGCCGCTCACCTGCTGCTTCAGCGGTATCGGTGGATGGACGCGGAGCCTCCGTTACCGGCTTGGGCCCGGCGCGCCGCTTGCCGCAACCGCCGCAGAAGCCCTCGCCGGCCTCATTGACATAGCTGCAGGAGGAACAGCGCCAGCCCAGCTCAGCGCCACAGCCGGCGCAGAACTTGCGACCCTCGCGATTCTCCTGTCCGCAGCGCCCGCAGCGCATGAGACCCGATCCCGCAGCGGCACCGGTCGACCCGGCGCGGCCATTATGCCTCAGCCAGGAGGGCTGCCAATCGGGACAACCGACGCCCGCCTCAATTTTTCGGCGGGCAGGTTTTCATGACCTCATTGAAGGTGGCTTTGTCATCATCATAGGTTGGCCGCACATCCATGTTGTTCTGGACCGCGAGCGCATAGCGCGAGTCCGGCGTCATATGCCGGGCGAAGATCGGGGCGACGCAATCGCAGTAGGGCTTTGTGGCCTTGTCGACGCCGCCGGAGGTGAGCGCGGCGCGCATACAGAGCTGGGCCATGTTGCGGATCAGCGCCGGGTCATCGGGTGCCACCGCGCTCTGGGCGCGGGCATTCGTCAGCACCAGGAGGGCGGCTGCGAGACCGAGCGCCGCCGCACGCCGCCAACGCATCACTGATTCATCGACTGGAAGAAATCGGCGTTGGTCTTCGAATGCTTCAGCTTGTCGACCAGGAACTCCATGGCGTCGACCACGCCCATGGGCATCAGGATCCGGCGCAGCACCCACATTTTGCTGAGCGTGCCCTTGTCGACCAGGAGCTCTTCCTTCCGGGTGCCGGACTTGGTGATGTCGATGGCCGGGAAGGTGCGCTTGTCGGAGAGCTTGCGGTCGAGAATGATTTCCGAATTGCCGGTGCCCTTGAACTCTTCGAAGATCACCTCGTCCATGCGGCTGCCGGTATCGATCAGCGCGGTCGCGATGATGGTGAGCGAGCCGCCTTCCTCGATGTTGCGCGCCGCGCCGAAGAAGCGCTTCGGGCGCTGCAGGGCATTGGCGTCGACGCCGCCGGTCAGGACCTTGCCGGAGCTCGGCACCACGGTGTTGTACGCACGCGCCAGGCGGGTGATCGAATCGAGCAAAATCACCACGTCGCGCTTGTGCTCGACCAGGCGCTTCGCCTTCTCGATCACCATCTCGGCAACCTGGACGTGGCGCACCGCGGGCTCATCGAAAGTCGAGCTCACGACCTCGCCCTTCACCGAGCGCGCCATGTCGGTAACCTCTTCCGGGCGTTCGTCGATGAGCAGCACGATGAGGTAGCACTCGGGATGATTCTTGGCGACGGAATGGGCGATGTTCTGCAACATCATCGTCTTGCCGGTGCGCGGCGGAGCGACGATGAGGCCACGCTGCCCCTTGCCCAGCGGCGAGATCAGGTCGATGACCCGCGTCGTCAGATCCTTCTTGGTCGGATCCTCGAGCTCGATCTTCAGGCGCTGCTCGGGATAGAGCGGCGTCAGGTTGTCGAAGTTGATCCGGTGGCGGACCTTGTCCGGCTGGTCGAAATTGATCGTGTTGACCTTGAGGAGGGCGAAGTAGCGCTCGCCCTCCTTGGGGGAGCGGATCTGTCCCTCGACCGTGTCGCCGGTGCGAAGCCCGAAACGGCGCACCTGGCTCGGGCTCACATAGATGTCATCGGGCCCGGGGAGGTAGTTGGATTCCGGCGAGCGCAGGAAGCCGAAGCCGTCCTGCAATATCTCGAGCACACCGTCGCCGAAAATGGCGGTGTCGTTCTCCGCCAAGCGCTTCAAGATCGCGAACATCATGTCCTGCCGGCGCAGGTTGCTCGCGTTCTCGATCTGCAGATTCTCGGCGAATTCCAAGAGGTCGGAGGGGGATTTACGCTTAAGTTCCTGAAGGTTCATGGCAATCGAGGTAAGTCGTGGGGGAAAGGGGGAAGGCGATGGTGGTACGGAGAGTCGGGCCAGGATCAGCCGGGCAGACCGCCGAGATGGGAAGTCGGGGCGAAGCGGCCATGTCCGCGTGAGCGGACGGAGACCATGGACTACTGAAGGGCCTCGCCCTTGTCAAATGAAGTTTGCGACGTCCCCTCGCGACTTAAAATGGGCAAGGCTCAAAAAGGTTTCAAGACCGCCAGCAGGACAATGCCGATGAGGAGCAGCGTCGGGACCTCGTTCATCGCCCGGTAGAAGTCCCGGCCGTGGCGGTTGTCATCCGCCGCCAGCTGCCGGCGCCAGCGGGCATAGGCCGCATGGGTCAGCTGCATGCAGAGCAGGAGCACGAGCTTGGCGTGGAACCAGCCCTCGCCCCAGTGATGGCCCTGCCAGGCCAGCAGCAGCCCGAACATCCAGGTGCCGATCATGGCGGGATTGATGATGCGGCGCAGGAGCCGGCGCTCCATCACCTTGAAGGTCTCCGACAGCTCGGAGCCCTTGGCCGCGCCCGTGTGATAGACGTAGAGGCGCGGCAGATAGAGCATGCCCGCCATCCAGGCCGTGAAGGCGATGATGTGGAGGGCGAGCAGCCAGGAATAGAGCGGCATGAGTCGGGATCTCCCTAGTTGGCCGGCGCGTGAAGCATGGCGAGCTGCGGGCAGCGTCCGGATGCCGCAGGGCAGCGCCGGCCGATGGCGAAGATGGGGGCGTCAGCCTCTCGCGCCTCTCTGATGCTGTGGGCGAGCCCGG
>DATBBO010000301.1:0-9513 GCA_036270995.1 Dongiaceae bacterium
GCGAAGGATCTCGCCCCCTTCACCGTGGGCTATGTGGTCGAGGCGAAGCAGCATCCCAATGCCGACCGGCTCAGGGTGTGCATCGTGGAGACCGGCAAGGGCCAGGTGCAGGTGATCTGCGGCGCGCCCAATGCTCGCACCGGCATGAAGGGCGTCTTCGCCCCGGTCGGAAGCCGCATTCCCGGCACGGGGCTGGACCTCAAGGCAGGCCTCATCCGCGGCGTCGAATCCAACGGCATGCTCTGCTCCAAGCGCGAGATGGGGTTGGGCGAGGATCACGAGGGCATCATCGAGCTGCCCGACGACGCGACGGTCGGCACGCCCTTCGCCCAGATCCTCGGCCTCGACGATCCGATGATCGACGTCAAGGTCACGCCGGACCGGGCCGATTGCCTGGGCGTGGCGGGCATCGCCCGCGACCTTGCTGCCGCCGGGCTCGGAAGGCTGACGCCGCGCGATCTCTCGCCGGTGCCGGGCAGCTTCGAGAGCCCGATGCTCTGGCGCCGCGATCTGCCGGCGGGGATGGAGAAGGCCTGTCCGCTAGTGGTCGGGCGCTATTTCCGCAATCTGAAAAACGGCCCCTCGCCACGCTGGCTGCAGGACCGCCTCGCGGCCATCGGGCTCCGGCCCATCTCGGCACTGGTTGACATCACCAACTACGTGACATTCGATCTGGGCCGCCCGCTCCACGTCTACGACGCCAAGAAGCTCGCGGGCGATCTCACCATGCGCATGGCGCACGAAGGCGAGATGATCCTCGCCCTCGATGGCCGCTGCTATGAGCTCGATCCGAGCATCACCGTGATCGCCGATCCGCGCGGGGTGCACAGCCTCGGCGGCATCATGGGCGGCGAGGAGTCCGGCTGCAGCGAAGCGACCACCGAGATGTTCCTCGAGGTCGCGCTGTTCGATCCGGTCCGGACCGCCGAGAGCGGGCGCAAGCTCGGCATCGAGAGCGATGCGCGCTACCGCTTCGAGCGCGGCCTCGATCCGCTCTCCGCTGTCTGGGGCGCCGAGGTGGCAGCGCGGCTGGTGCTCGAGTTCTGCGGCGGCGAGACGAGCCATGTGGTGAGTGCCGGCGCAGTGCCGGAATGGAAGCGCAGCCTCACGCTCAGGCCCGAGCGCATCGCAGCACTCGGCGGGGTCGATGTACCCATCACCGAGGCGGAGCGCATCCTGAAGGCGCTGGGCTTCGAAACCGAACGCGGCACCGGCGTCATCAAGGCCCAACCGCCCTCCTGGCGCGCCGATGTCGAAGGCGAGGCCGATCTCGTGGAGGAGGTAGTGCGGGTCTGGGGCTATGACCGGGTGCCGCCGGTCTCCCTGCCGCGCGCCGCCGCGGTGCCGCAACCGGCGACGACGCCAGCCCAGCGCCGTGGGGTGCATGCCAAGCGCCTGCTGGCGGAGCGCGGGCTGATGGAGGCGGTGACCTTCTCCTTCATGCGCCGCGACTGGGCGCGGCTCTTCGGCGGTGGGGCGCCGGCGCTCGCCTTGGTCAACCCGATCAGCGCCGATCTCGACCAGATGCGCCCCTCGCTGCTGGCCAATCTCCTGGCCGCCGCCGGGCGCAATGCGGCACGCGGCTATGGCGATGCGGCGCTGTTCGAGGTGGGCCCGCGCTATGAGGGCGTCCGGCCGGAGGACCAGCGGCTGACCGCCGCGGCGCTACGCGCCGGGCAGACGGCGCCCCGCCATTGGGCGCAGAAACAGCGGCCCGTCGATGTCTTCGACGCCAAGGCCGATGCCCTGGCTCTGCTGACGGCGCTGGGGGCGCCTGTGGAGAATCTGCAGACCACCACCGACGCGCCCGCCTGGTTCCATCCCGGCCGCTCCGGCGTGCTGCGCCTGGGAGGCACGGTGCTGGCAGCCTTCGGCGAGATCCATCCGCGGATCCTCGCAGCACTCGACGCCAAGGGGCCGGCGGTCGGCTTCGAGACCGATATCGACCGCATCCCCCAGCCCCGCGCCAAGGCGGGGCCGGGCCGGCCGCTGCTGAAGGTCTCGCCCTTCCAGCCCATCGAGCGCGACTTCGCCTTCGTCGTGGCCGCCGCAACGCCGGCGGAGAAGCTGGTCCGCGCGGCCAGGGGGGCGGACAAGGCGCTGATCACCCATGTCACGGTCTTCGATCAGTTCGAAGGGGCGGCGCTTGGCGAGGGCCGCAAATCCATCGCGATCTCCGTCACGCTGCTGCCGACCGAGCGCACGCTGACGGAGGCGGAGATCGAGGCGGTGGCCGCGAAGATCGTGGCCGCGGTCAACAAGGCGACGGGCGGGACGCTGAGGGGTTAGGCCTCGCCTGCGCCAAGGCTTCCGCCTTCAGCCAAGGCTTCGGGGGACAAGTCAGTGGGACCCGTGGCTGTTAAATACAGGCAATTTACAGCCAAGCCGCCCTCGCCGGGGCTGCCTGACATGCCGGCGCGGCAGGCCGGCGATCTGCTTCTGCAGTCAATCTGCAGTCATTCGGGTCACCTAACGGATCATTTTCGCGCTGGCTCGCGGGGCTGCTTCAGGTTTCGCTGCTTTCTCATCCAGTCACCGAAAATGACGTAGGCCCGGGCAACCCAGAGCATGGAGGACCGGCTCTCGGGATCTTCCATTGTCTCTGCTATGGCACGCACCTCGTCGGCTTTCGCGAGCCAATAAGCCGGATCGTCTAGGTCCTTCCCGGCGGCGCGTGCCATCCTGGCTTTCCCGGTGGTGAGCTTTCGCGTCAACGCAGCCCGGGCCGACATGGTTCCAGTTCAGAGGCGGGCAAGCGCGCCCTTGGCGGGGGCGGCTTAACTGGCACTTCGCCTTTTACGGGAGCTTCTATTTATGAACATATACGCAAAACGCGTGCTAGTCAATGAGCTTTTCCTTCGTCATGCCGGGGAAAAATCGGGGTGCTTGGCGAGCGGCTCCCTCAACCCCTCACCTCTCCACCCCCGGGGGCGAGGGGGCAGATGAGAAACTTCGGGGTCGCCCTGTCGAGTGCTGTTGCGTAATTTGATCCGGCCGGTTCGATTCGAAGGACGCAACGCGGTGCAGAGGCGGGGGATGAAAAAGGGCGGCAAGCATGCAAGGAAGACCTCGACCCGGCGCCCTGCCGCCGGGCGGTCCAGGCCCGCAGCCGCCGCGGATCGCCGGCACCCCCCCGCTCTTCCGAGCCTTGCGATCGGCCGTGCAGCAGCGCTAGTAGCCCTTGTCCTGATCGGCCTTCTCCTTGCCGGCACGGCCGGGCTCATGCCCGAGCCTTTCCAGGCCGCCGGCGCGCGTCTCTGGCTCGCTTTGCTTCTCGCCGGAGTTTCGCTCCTCGCCCAGATCATTCTGGAGCGGGATGCATCCCGCCGGCGCGGCGCCCTGGGCTTCGCGCCGCTGCTCCTTCTGACTTTGGCGGGGCTGGCCCTGGCCTTGCTGCCCGGGACGACGACGGTGCAAGTCCACCAGGACGTGGCGGCAGCGCCCGAGGTGCCGGCGCCGACCGCCGCCTTGCCTGGTCCTCCGCCGACCGCGTCGAGCCCGGCGGTGCCCGCCACCTCGGCACCGGCCTCCCCGCCGACCACGGCTCAGCTCGCTGCTCTCGGGCTCAACATAATCTCCTTGGAGAAGGGCGGCCTCGGTGCGGACCCCAACCCCGCCTTCACCAACGAGAACTTCGTCAAGGCAGCGCCGCTCCTGGCGAAGTTAGCGGATCTACGGAGGCTCGACCTCTTCGGCACACACCTCGCCGATCTCACACCGGTCAGCGGGCTGACGCAGCTTCGGGAGCTGAACATCCGCGGCACGGCGGTGATCACGCTGGCGCCGATCCGCGGCATGACCCAGCTCACCTATCTCAGCCTCCGCAACACCAATATCCCCGATATCGCGGCGCTCAACGGCATGACCGGGATGAAGGTTCTGGACATGCGGGCATCCCAGGTGATGGATCTGACGCCGCTCGCAGGCATGACGGCACTGACTCACCTCGATCTGCGCTCGACCCCGGTCGCCGATCTCGCGCCACTCAGCCGGATGACCGCGCTGGATACCCTGGCCCTCACCCGCACCAAGGTCACCCGCCTCGACCCGCTCAGCGGACTGGCCGCGCTGAAATGGCTCCAGCTCGATGCGACCCATGTGGCGGATATCGCGCCGCTCGCGGCGATCACCGGGCTCGAGCATCTCGACATCAGACAAACGGATGTCACGGATTTCACGCCGTTGCGAAAGCTGACGGCGCTGCACTTTCTCTATCTGGGCGCAAACTTTTCCGATCCTTCGCTGATCTCGGGGCTGGTCTCGCTCGAGGAGCTCGACCTCGGCAATACGAAGATCACGACGCTGGGCCCGATATCGAGCCTGACCCATCTCGTCGTTCTCAATCTCAGCGGCACGAAGATCCAGGATCTGGCACCGATCCAGGGTTTCGGCGAGCTCAAGGAGCTGCATCTCGACGGGACCGAGGTGACGGATCTGGCCCCGCTCAAGAGCCTGAAGGCGCTGGCGCTGCTGAACCTCGCCGGCACCCGGGTCAGCGATATCGCGCCGCTGCAGAGCCTTCCGGTGCTCAGATCCGTCGATCTCAGCGGGACCGCGATCGACGATGCGGCCCGCCAGCGCTTCAACCAGGACCGGCTTGCCCATGGGCTGAAGCCAGTGGCTTGGCTTTCCTTCTGAAAGCTCAGCCGGAAGCGAGCAGATCGAGGACGCGCTCGGCCTCGGCGAGGCGCTGGGCGAGGCTCAGCTCATCGAAGGCCAGGGCATGCTCGCCCAGGAGATGGAGGTAGAAGAGCCGCGCCCGGGTCCAGGCGGCAGGCGGTGTGAAGCCGAGACTGCGGAACTCGCCGGCGATGAAAGCGAGCCTTGCCTCGTCGACACCCCGCACCGCCCGCGCCGCGGCCGGGTCATGGTGAGCCCAGGCCCGAATGGCCGGGTCCAGCGCCCCGGCTCCCTCCCCCGCCACCGTCGCCGCCAGCCGGGAGAGGCGGGCGCGAGGCGTGGGGCTGGCCAGGGTCGAGCCTTCCAGGCGGCGGAGAAGCGGCTCGGTCGCATGCCGGGCCCAATCGGCCAGGAGGGCCGCCAGCAGGGCGGCGCGATCGCGGAAATGCCAGTAGAAGCTTCCCTTGGTCACCGCCAGGTCGCGGGCGAGGGTCTCGACGGCGACGGCGCCGATCCCGCCGCTTGCCAGCCGTCTTCCCGCCGCCCTGACCCAATCCTTGCCGCTGCGATCCATTTCCATACGATACGGTATGCAAGATCCATACGCTATCGTATGTCCCGCAGGAAGTGCAGACTGATCCGATGGGCCGCATGACGATCCTCATCGCTGCCGCCTGTCTCCTGGCACCGCTCCCGGCTCGGGCCGGAAGCGATGCGAGCCCCGACTATGCGAGCCTGGTGCGCGACATCCTGATCGTGCGCCAATGCGGCCTTTCCGATGAGCTGGTGGAGGCGGGCTTCCGGGTAGAGGTCGAATCCCTGGTCGCCGCCGGCCGGGTCACTCCCGCCAATGCCGCCGCGGCACGCGACCAGGGCCAGGCGATCTACCGCCTCGCCTTCCGCGACCGCGGTGGCGGGCCTGTCGATCCGCGCTGCCGGGCCGAGGGCGCGGCCGCCGCGGCGGGATTTCGCGCCTATATCCTGGCCGATTGAGGGCTGCGGCGAGCCTGCGGTTGCGTAGCGCGGTCTTCTTCCCTATGTTCCAGCCCTTCCCGCGACAGCAGCCCCCATGTTTGACCAGAATCGCATCCGCAACTTCGCGATCATCGCCCATATCGACCACGGCAAATCCACCCTGGCCGACCGGCTGATCCAGGCCTGCGGCGGGCTCACCGATCGCGAGATGAAGGAGCAGGTGCTCGACAATATGGAGATCGAGCGCGAGCGCGGGATCACCATCAAAGCCCAGACCGTGCGCCTGATGTACAAGGCGGGAGACGGCGAGACCTATGCCCTCAATCTCATGGACACGCCCGGCCATGTGGATTTCGCCTATGAGGTGAGCCGCAGCCTCGCCGCCTGCGAGGGCTCGCTCCTGGTGGTGGATGCAACCCAGGGCGTCGAGGCGCAGACGCTGGCCAATGTCTATCAGGCGATCGAGAACAACCACGAGATCGTCCCTGTCCTCAACAAGATCGATCTTCCCGCCGCCGAGCCCGAGAAGGTGAAGCAGCAGATCGAGGATGTGATCGGGCTCGACGCCTCGGATGCGCTGCTGATCTCGGCCAAGACCGGCCAGGGCATTCCCGATGTGCTGGAGGCGCTCGTCGCCCGCCTGCCCGCGCCCAAGGGCGAGGCCGGGGCGTCGCTCCAGGCGCTGCTGATCGACAGCTGGTACGACCCCTATCTCGGCGTGATCATCCTGGTCAGGGTCAAGAACGGCGTGCTGAAGCCCGGCATGAAGATCCGCATGATGTCGACCGGCGCGGTCCATGACGTGGACCAGGTCGGCGTCTTCACGCCCAAGCACGAGAAGCTGCCGGCGCTGGGGCCCGGCGAGGTCGGCTTCCTCACCGCCGGCATCAAGGAGGTGGCCGATTGCCAGATCGGCGACACCATCACCGAGGATCGCCGGCCGGCCGAGGCGCTGCCGGGATTCAAGCCCAGCGTGCCGGTGGTCTTCTGCGGCCTCTTCCCCACCGATGCGGCGGATTTCGAGCAGCTGCGCGAGAGCCTCGCCAAGCTCCGGCTCAACGATGCGAGCTTCCACTACGAGCCCGAGACCTCGGCGGCGCTGGGCTTCGGCTTCCGCTGCGGATTCCTGGGCCTGCTGCATCTGGAAATCATCCAGGAGCGTCTCGAGCGCGAGTTCGACCTCGACCTCATCACCACGGCGCCCAGCGTCGTCTATCGCGTGCATCTGACGGACAAGTCGGTGCTCGAGCTGCACAACCCCGCCGACATGCCCGATCCGGTGAAGATCGAGTTCATCGAGGAGCCCTGGATCAAGGCCACCATCCTGGTGCCGGACGAGCATCTGGGCGCGATCCTGAAGCTCTGCGAGGAGCGGCGCGGCGTGCAGCAGGAGCTCACTTATGTCGGCAGCCGCGCCATGCTGGTCTATCGCCTGCCGCTGAACGAGGTGGTGTTCGATTTCTACGACCGGCTGAAATCGGTCTCGCGCGGCTATGCCAGCTTCGACTACCAGCTCGACCACTACGAGGAGGGCGATCTGGTGAACCTCTCCATCCTCGTGAACGGCGAGGTGGTGGACGCCCTCGGCATGATCGTTCATCAGAGCCAGGCGGAGAGCCGCGGCCGCGCGCTCTGCGCGCGCCTCAAGGAGCTGATCCCGCGCCAGCTCTTCAAGATCGCGATCCAGGCCGCGATCGGCGGGCGCGTCATCGCCCGCGAGACGGTCTCGGCCCTGCGCAAGGACGTCACCGCCAAATGCTATGGCGGCGACATCACCCGCAAGCGCAAGCTGCTGGAGAAGCAGAAGGAGGGCAAGAAGCGGATGCGCCAGTACGGCAATGTGGAGATTCCGCAATCCGCCTTCATCGCCGCCCTCAAGATCGGCGACGAGCGCTAGCGACGCAGGCCCGTGCCCGGAGGGCGCTGACAGCTAGTGGCGCTTGGCGACCAGCCTGCGCCCCTTCCGGATGCGCGCGCAAATCTCGACGACATGTTCCTGCTCTACAACCCACTGCCATGCATCGGCTTCGCGGTTGAATGTATTGACGACGCGCGACCTGCCGTCATCCCCGGTGGCCTGGACATCGCAGGTCGAGCTGTTTTTTCGAGGTAGAACTCTATAGCTGATCATCATCTTCGCCTTCTTGGCGATTCGGTTCATGCTCCTTGGCCGCGCTGATGCCGTGCGATCGGAGGACAGGCGCCACCCGTCCCGGAATGGAGCTGGATCGCTGAGCGGCCTCACCGAAGGGTTGCGGCGGCCGTCTCTCTGCGGGCACAACGCTCTGCTCATGCGAGCCGTTCCGGTCCGCATTGGAATTGGCGCAGGGCAGGTGGTGGCTAGCGCAAGCGGCCGAAATGTGGCCGGCGCCGCGCGCGATGGCGCGGCCAGAAGGCGAGGACGAAGCCGGGTGCGGCGAGAACGAGCCAGATCGGCCGCAGCAGGACCCAGAGGATCGCCGGCCAGAGCGGCTGCCAGAGATGGCGCTCGACGCCGGCCTGGAGCAGGTTGAGGCTGCCGGGCGAAAGGCCATACCAGACCTTGCCGGCGGAAGTCGCGGCCCAATGGCCGGCCTTGTACCAGTCGAAGAGATCGCGCCCCAGAAAGACGAGCGCGGCGGCAATCAGCAGCCAGCCGATGACCCGCAAGACGGTCAATCCGGTCCCTCGTTCCCGCTGTTCCCGCGTCCCTTAGCATATCGGGGGACACCCGTCATCCGACGGGAACCATCGCACTCTCGGATATGGCATCCATAGTCGATTGCTTTTCGTAACTACGAGGGGTTATGATGCGGCCGCGCCGCTTTGGGGAGTAGCTTTCATGCATCCGCAGAAAACCGGCTCCGGCTGTCCCATGGACGGCCTCCTCCGCCTGCTCACCGGCCCCTGGACGACCTATATCCTCTGGGTGCTCCGCAGCCGGGGGCCGACGCGCTTCGGCGAGCTCAAGCGCTCCGTGCCGGGCGTCTCGGCCAAGATGCTGACCGAGAGGCTGCGCATGCTCGAGGAGGCGCGGGTCATCTTCCGCCATTACGAGCCGACAATTCCGCCCCAGGTGACCTATGGCCTGGCCCCGCGAGGCGAGGAGCTGCGCGGGGCACTCGACATGCTGAATGAGGTGGCGCTGCGTTGGCAGATGGAGGACGCCCGCGCGGCACTTGCGGAGGCCGCGGCGTGACGGCGGAGCTTGTTGCGCCAGGGTAACCGCTTCGCTAGGGTGCGCCCCTCCCGGAGGGGTGGCCGAGTGGTTTAAGGCACACGCTTGGAAAGCGTGCATACGGGAAACCGTATCGCGGGTTCGAATCCCGCCCCCTCCGCCCACCTTAAGTAATTGATATACAAGTATTATTTGGAATTATTAGATGGTGCAAATAGCGCCCACATATCCGCCGATTGGCTCCCCGCTTCGAGAGAAGTAGGGTCGTAAGAGACTGCGCGGTCCCAGATTTTCCGCGCCAACTCCGGCAATGTCTCTGTCGGCCCCTATTGCAGTACGACTTCTTCTGCCGATGGCGTGGTCGCCATGTGCCCGTGCAGCCGACCTTTCATGCGCTGAGCTGAATTGATTTTGGATTCTCGCCGCAGTGATCGGCGACGGACTCTGCATGCAGTGATGAGTCTGACGCCGTCTCAGGTGAAGCCGAGCGCTCGGCGCTGCGCCGGCCAGTCAAGAGGCAGACGAGATTCGCGCAGCAGCTTGGCCGCGGTCAAATCGTAGGGCTGGCGGCCATAGAGAATGGCCTTGGTGATGTCCGGTGCGAGATAAGCAAGGCGCAGGAGCCGGGTGAAGTAGGACCCGCTTATTCTTTCGCGCCTGGCGATCGCGTCGAGGGTCAAGCCGTTGCTGTGCAGGATCTTGTCCTGTAAGGCATGCGCTTTGGCGAGGAGCTTGATCAGGCTGGGATCCGGCTCTGCCGT
>DATBBO010000302.1:0-6032 GCA_036270995.1 Dongiaceae bacterium
GAAGATGGTCGAGACGATGCGCTGGCCGAACGCGTCATAGAGTGCATTGTCAACGGTGGCGGGTGTGATGCCGAAGCGCCCGGCGGTGTCGCGGTCGATGGTGACGTAGGCGGCGAGGCCGTTCTGCTGCAGATCGCTGGCGACATCCTCGAATTGCGGCAGTTGGTTGAGGCGGTCGACCAGCTTGGGCGCCCAGGTGGCGAGCTCGTCGGGATTGGCGTCCTCGAGGGCGAAGCGGTATTGCGAGCGGCTCACCGTGGCGTCGATCGAGAGGTCTTGCACCGGCTGCATGTGGAGCGTGATGCCGGGCACCGACGCCAGACTCTCCTCGAGGCGGTGGATCACCGTGCCGACATTGTCGCTACGCTCGCCGTGCGGTTTCAGATTGATCAGCAACCGACCGCTGTTCAGCGTGATGTTGGTGCCGTCGACGCCGATGAAGGAGGACAGGCTCTGCACCGCCGGGTCCTTGAGCACAGCCGCCGCCAGCGCCTGCTGGCGCTCGGCCATGGCGGCGAAGGAGATCGATTGCGGCGCCTCGGAGATGCCCTGGATCAGGCCGGTGTCCTGGACCGGGAAGAAGCCCTTGGGCACGGCGGCATAGAGCAGCGCCGTCACCCCCAGGGTGGCGACGGCGATGAGCAGGACCAGGGGCTGGTGATCCAGTACCCAGATGAGCGCCGAATCGTAGCGCTGCGTCAGGGCCTCGAAGCTCCGCCGGCTGAGGCGGGCGAATCGCGTCTCGCCCATCTCGTCCTGCCGGCGCAGGATCTTGCCGCACATCATCGGGACGAGGGTCAGCGAGACGACGGCCGAGATCAGGATGGTGACGGAGAGCGTGATGGCGAACTCGCGGAACAGCCGCCCCACCACCTCGCCCATGAAGAGCAGCGGGATCAGCACCGCGATGAGAGAGACGGTGAGGGAGACGATGGTGAATCCCACCTGCTCCGATCCCCGCAGCGCCGCCTGCAGAGGCGAGAGTCCTTCCTCGAGATAGCGGGCGATGTTTTCGATCATCACGATGGCATCGTCGACGACGAAGCCGCTGGCGATGGTGAGAGCCATCAGCGAGAGGTTGTTGATGCTATAGCCGAGCAGATACATCACCCCCAGCGTGCCCACGAGGGAGAGGGGGACGGAGAGGCTGGGGATGATGGTTGCCCGGACATTGCGGAGAAAGACGAAGATCACCAGCACCACCAAGCAGACGGCCAAGGCCAGCTCGAACTGCACGTCGCGCACCGAGGCGCGGATCGTGGTCGTGCGGTCGGTCATGACCGCGACGTCGATCGAGGCGGGCAGCGCCGCCTGGAGCCCCGGCAGCATGCCTTTGATGCGGTCGACGACGTCGATGACATTGGCGCCCGGCTGGCGTTGGATGTTCAGGATCACCGCCGGCACCGTGTCCTTCCAGGCGGCGAGCCGGTTGTTCTCCGCATCGTCCTTCACATCGGCCACATCGGCGATATGGACCGGCGCGCCGTTGCGATGGGCGATCACCAGATTCTTGTAGGAATCGGCGCTCTGGAGCTGGTCGTTGGCATTGATGGTGTAGGCGCGGGTCGGCCCGTCGAAATTGCCCTTGGGCGTGTTGACATTGGCATTGGCGATGGTCGTGCGCAGGTCGTCGATGTTCAGTCCGTAAGCGGATAGGGCGCGTAGATTTGCCTGAACCCGCACGGCGGGCCGCTGGCCGCCGCTGATGCTGACCAGGCCGACGCCCGGCGCCTGCGAGATCTTCTGCGCCATTCGCGTATCGGCGAGATCCTGGATCTGGGGCAGCGGCAGGGTCTTGGAAGTCAGCGCCAGGGTCAGGATGGGCGCGTCGGCGGGATTGACCTTGGCGTAAATCGGCGGGGCCGGGAGGTCGGAGGGCAGGAGATTCCCTGCCGCATTGATCGCCGCCTGCACTTCCTGCTCGGCGATATCGAGATTGATGTCGAGGCTGAACTGCAGGGTGATGACCGAGGCACCGACGGAGCTGGTGGATGCCATCTGCACCAGGTTCGGCATCTGGCCGAGCTGGCGCTCCAGCGGTGCCGTCACCGAGGAGGTCATCACATCGGGACTGGCGCCGGGATAGAAGGTCTGGACCTGGATGGTGGGATAGTCGACCTCCGGCAAAGCGGAGAGCGGCAGGAACTGATAGGCGACGATGCCGGTCAGGAGCAGCGCGACCATGAGCAGGGTCGTCGCCACCGGCCGCAGGATGAAGGGCCGCGAGGGGCTCATCGGCTATGGCGGCCTTCCCGCTCGCCGCGGAGCGAGGGCGGACAATGCGGGGGCGGCGGAGAATCACTCATGGATTCGTTGTGGCCTTCTTGGATTTCTTTTGTTGGGCGCCGCCGGCGGGCTGTGAGGTGGATGCGATGTTGATCTTGGCGCCGTCGCGCAACCGGTCGGTGCCGTCCACCACCACGCGCTCTCCGGGCGTCAGGCCCGATTGGATCGAGATTCGCTCGCCCTGCGCCGGACCGGTCTTCACGGGGCGGATCGCGACCGTGTCGTCCGGCTGCACAACATAGACGTAGTCCCCTGGCGCGCCATGGAGGACCGCTGCCCGCGGCACCAGGGCGACACCGGTGAGCGTATCGACCAGCAGGCGGATATTGACGAACTGGTTCGGAAACAGGCTCTCGTCCTTGTTGTCGAACTGGGCCTTCAGCTTCACCGTGCCGGTGGTGGTGTCGATCTCATTGTCGATCGTGGCGAGCTGGCCGGTGGCGATCTGGGTGGTCATGCTGCGATCGAAGGCGGTGGCGGGCAGGACAGCGCCGGCGTGGAACCGCTTGGCGACCGCCGGCAGATCGTCCTCGGGCAGGGTGAACAAGACTGTGATCGGCTGCATCTGGGTGATGACGACGATGCCCTCGCTGCCTGTCGTCACGTAGTTACCGATATCTACCTGGCGCAGCCCGACGCGCCCCGCGACCGGCGCCGTGATATGGCAGTAGTCGAGATTGAGCTTGGCGTTGTCGACGGCGGCCTTGTCGAGCTGGACCGTCGCCTCGTCCTGGGTGACCAGGTAGCGCTGCGTGTCGAGGGTCTGCTTGGCGACGGAATCCTCGGCCATCAGCTTCTGGTACCGGGCGAAGTCGACCCGGGCGTCGCTCAGCAGGGCCTGGTCATGGGCGAGGGTGGCCTGGGCCTGCTCGAGGGCGATGGTGTAGGGCCGGACGTCGATCACGGCAAGCAGGTCGCCTTTCTCGACGCGCTGGCCCTCCTGAAACTTGATGTCGGTGATATGGCCGCTGATCTGGCTCTTGACGGTTACGGTCGCCAGCGGCGTCACGGTGCCGAGCCCATCGAGGGTCACCGGCATATCGCCCTTGGTCACGGTGGCGACACCGACCTGGATGGATGCCGACCCCGTCTCCGCCCGCTGGGCCGCTGCCGGAGAATGAGACTGGCGGCCCGTGATCCAGAGCGCGAGCTCGATCGTGGCCGCCAGGAGGATGACCAGCCAGAGAACCCGCCACAACCAGCGCCTTCGCGACGGGCGCGCGACATTTTTTTCGGGCGCGGCCGGCGGCTCCGGGCGTCTTTGCCGGGCATGGGTCGAAGCGGCGGCCTGCCGGGGATCTTGATCGGGCATCAGCGCTCCTTGGTGAGGAAGCGCCAGCCTGCCGCGCCCCCGTCCCCCGCTGATGTCCGGCAAGCCATGCTTTTGTAAGAAACTGTGTCTGAAGAACCCGATGAATCCGCCATGGACAGCTATTTGGGGACGAGTTGGACCTGCGGTGAGATCCGAAGTCGACGCCGCCCGATCACCTGCCGCTGCGCTCGGCTTCTTTGCATTGCAACATTACACGTCCAAGCAGGGGCTCTCCTGCGGGGTCGGCGCCGGCCGGTCGAAGAGAAAATTCTGGTCTGGCGAATGGGAACCCCAACAGGGTTGTCGGGTTCCCTTTAGTGAGACCGGCTAAGTCCCCGATTGACGCCGGGCTCCTCCCCGCCTTCCCGCGGGGATGTTGCGGTCTCCCCCGGGGCCGCAAAAGGCGTCGGATGTCCCCCCAGCAGACCGACCCATTACTTCATCGCCGGCTCCTCACGGAGCCGGCGTTTATTTTATGCCGCCTCGGTCACGGCGGCACGCCTCCGGGGCAGCGGAATTTCATTAAAAAGCGGAAAGGAGCCGATCAGCCTTTGCTGATCGGCGTAGGATGTCTTTGCCGAGCCTCAGGGCGAGGTCGGCTGCGTTGCACCCTGCTGCATCGCCCCGGACGTGCCGGTCTGGCTGCCCTGCGTGGTGGCTGGCGCGGAAGGTGCGGCCGGCGCGGAAGGTGCGGCCGGCGCGGCAACAGCGTTGATTGCCGCGGAATCCGGGCTCGGCGCCGCCGGCCCCAGAGGCTGGGCGAGGATCGACGGATCGACGATGCTCACATAGAATTGGAAGCAGGTCGCCGCCAGCAGCTGTGCAATCGGTCTCTTCAGCGTCAAAGCCGTCTCCATCGGGTTGGAGCGGGCTGCTATCCAGAGTCTGTAGCCCCCAAAATGTAGCTAACCAGAGTCTGACGCCCTCAGTATAGCCGATCTCTATGGCTACATCTGGAATTATTTACGGCAATTTTTGTTCCCGCCGCCCTGAGAAATCCTCAATCTTTTGCATTGCAGCATAGATTCGGGACCGGGCGTCACGCCCAGTCTGTATAGACCCCCATCCCTCGCTTGCGGATCTGGCCAGCGACCACGAGGCGCTGGATCTCTGAGGTGCCTTCCCAGATCCGGTCGACACGGATGTCGCGATAAAGCCGCTCCACCGGGTTCTCGCGCATATAGCCGCGTCCGCCCAGGATCTGGAGCGCCTTGTCGATGACCCGGCCGGCCATCTCCGAGCTGTGGAGCTTGAGGGCGCTGGCCCGGGCGTGGATCAGCTTCCGGTCGGCCTTGCGGTCGATCTCCCAGGCGATGCGATAGAGCATAGATTTGGCGGCGAAGATGTCGACCGCCATATCGGCCAGCATGAACTCGATGGACTGGAAGTCGCGGATCGGCCGGCCGAACTGCACGCGGCTCGCGGCATGGTCATTGGCGATCTCGGCGGCACGGATGGCGGCCCCAAGCGTGTGAGAGGCGATCTGCAGCCGGGCTTCGACGAACCAGTCCTTGGTCAGCTCGAAGCCCTGGCCGATCCCGCCCAGCATCTTCTCCGGCGCCAGGCCCAGATCCTCCAGGCGCAGCTCCGCGTGATCGAAGGCGAAATCATGCATGAACCGGGGCGATCGCAGATGGGTCAACCCTTCCGTGGGCTTGTCCACCAGGAACAGGGTCGGCTTGTCCGGATCCCCGTCGACATGGGCATGGACGATGATGAAATCCGACGCGTTGTAGGAAGTGACGAACCATTTCTCGCCGTCGAGACGCCAGCGCCCATTCTCGAGGCGCGCCGTGGTCTCGACCCGCCGCGGGTCGGAGCCAGCATTGGGCTCGGTGATGGCGAAGCAGCCACGCCGCTCGCCCTGGCAGGAGGGCCTGAGATACTCCTCGATCTGGGCGGCCGTGCCGAATTTGAGGCTGACCGGCGGGCGCCAGACACAGGACCAGAGGCCGTTGGTGACCCGGCCGAGCTGCTCCTCGATCACCGTCTGCTCCAGCATGGTGAGGCCCAGGCCTCCATGCGCCTTGGCATGGTTGATGCCGGCGAAGCCCCAGTCCCGCACGGCCTGGCGGACGGCTGCGCGTTGCTCCATCGGCAGCTCGCCATGTTCGCTGGTGATGCCCTCCAGCGGGATCAGCACCTGATCGCAGAACTCCCGGGCCCGCTGGGCGAGCTCCTTTTCACGCGGCGACAGCTCCAGATCCATGGACGGCATTCTCCTCCCTTGGGGAAGCCGGCCGGGCGGCCGGCGAGCAGAGCCTAGACGTTCGGGCTAGCGAAGGCCACAGCTACAGGTTCCCGCTGTTTCTATGTCGGCGGAAGTGCGCCCATCAGATGGGTGACGAAATAATCCCATTTCCGGCGGACGACATAGGGATGGTTCATCAGGTCGTGGTTGGCGCCCGGCACAATCAGAAGATCGAAATCCTTG
>DATBBO010000303.1:0-3002 GCA_036270995.1 Dongiaceae bacterium
ATCGACCGGCCCGTCGATGACGACCACCAGATCGGGCTTCAGCCCATGCGAAAGCTCGTATTGCAGCCGGGCCAGCTCCTGCGCCGAGACCGCGCCATCGACCCCGGCGTTCAGGACCTCGTATCCCTGCGCCGGGTCTCCGGCATTCAGCTGCTTCGCCAGCAGGCTCGGGATGGTCAGGGAATCGGGGACCGCCGGACCGAAGACGAGAGAGCCGCCGATGACCAGTACCAGGCGGGTCGGCTTCTTGGGATCGGCGGGATTGATGGTCCGGCGGTAATGGGCCTCGCTGGGCGGAAGCCGGTCGACATTGTAGTAGCTGCCCTGGCGCAAGGCCGGCACGAGCAGGCGCGTGCCGAGCAGGGTGTCGAAGCTCTGCATCTCCGTGTATTCGAAGGCGAAGCCCGGCGTCGCATAGGGCTGGCCGCGGAAGCCCGGAATGGCGGCGAAGTCCGGCGTGGCGCGATGCAGGGGGCCGATGATCAGCCCCGCCAGCAGGTCGACGACCAGATAGACCGCCAGGGTGATGGCGAGCACGATGGCCGTCTTGCGAATCAACCCGCCCCACAAGGCTTCATCTCCCGTCTCGGCCTTCGCGGCGGGTCGGATTACCCGAATTGGTCGTGAATATCCAGAGCCGCACCTCTGGACTAGAGCCGCCAGCGGGTCCCCATGATGCAGGTGACGCCCTCGCCGTCCTGGCCGTAATAGACGGTGAAGAGCGAGCCGCCGTCCTCGAGCACCGTGGCGGGATAGCCCAGATCCTTGTTGGGCAGGCCCCCGCGAATTCGGATCGTGCCCTCGATATCCCAGCTCTCGCCGCCGTCGGCGGAGAGGACGGCGCGGATGCCGAAATCGGGCTGGCGCCAGCCATAGGTGCAGAGGAGGCGCCCATCGGGCAGCGTCAGGAGGTGAGGCGGATAGCCCTCGATGGGAAGCTCTTCGGGCGCGGACCAGCTCAGCCCCTCATCCTCGGAGAAGACGCGATGGAGGTGGCGCGTGCCGTTGTCGCGCAGAAGCATCAGCAAGCGGCCATCGGGAAGATGGAGCAGCGCCGGCTCCTCGAACTCGCTGCCGGGCTTTGCGGCGGCCAGGACCGGGGGGCCCCAATGACGGCCACCATCCTCGGAGCGCACCACGAAGACCTGGCGATAGTTGGGGATGTCGCTCAAGGCCAGCAGGATAGCGCCATCGGGCAGCAGCACGGCGCTGCGCATGCCATAGCCGCCGCTGAAGGGCGCCGTGGCGATGCGATGGGTTTCGGCCCAGCTCTCGCCGCCATCTTCGGAGAGATGCACCACGGTCTCGCCGCCGCCGCGTGCCCAGGGAGCGATCCGCTCCGGGGCCTCGAGCAGCGCGCGCTCGATGTCGAGCTCGGGCGAGAGCGTGAGGCCGCGCAGCAGATCGGCGGGCATGCGGAGGCCGCTCTGATGACGTGCCGCGCCCAGCGGATGCCAGAAGAAGCGCCATTGGTTCAACATAACCCGCCGGCCGCCCAGCGCCGTCAGCCCTGCGCACTCGACGCCGGACCAGTCATAGCCCGGCACCGCTTCCGGCGCCGACCAGTTCCGCCCGCCATCGGTCGAGCGTATCAGCCAGTTGCGGAACTCGGGATCCTGCGGGGGATGCAGGATCAGGCGCCGGCGGATCGTCTTGTTGAAGACGATGAGCCGCTCGGCCCCCGCCAGCCGGATGATATGGGCGTGGGCGCTGTAAGCATGGGGGTCCCGATGCAGGATCTCATGCCGTGCGCCGGAAGCTTCGATCATTGTTTTCCCCTCTCCCGCGCTTCGAAGCGCGGGAGAGGATTCTCAACACATGCTGTCAGACGTTGAAGCGCGTGCAGAGCACGAACTGGATCGGCTTGGGATCGTCGCTCCATTCGTGATAGGAGGCGACGATCGTCCCGTCGGGCATCTGCTGCACGCTGGGATAGCCGATATGCTGATAGACGCCGGGATGCTCCCAGTTGATCCCGCCGCCCTTCATCTTGCCGCTGGCCGGCGACATGCGGCTGGAGCCCGGAGTCTCCGTCGCGGTCTTGCCCGGCACGCCGCCCTCGCGGACCACGAACTCGTTCTTGATGTCCCAGTCGAGGCCATCCTTGGAGATGCAGCCGCGCACGCCATAAGGCGGACGGCGATAGCCGTAGACCATCAGATAGCGTCCGTCCTTGAGCTGGATCGCCTCCGCGGGATAGCCCCAGATGTTGAGCCATTTCGGCGGCGACCAGGTGAAGCCGTCATCCTCGGAGACGACCATCACCATGTTCTTGGCATCGCCGCTGGGATTGACATGGGTGCGCAGGAAGCAGACGAGGCGCCCGTCCTTGAGGCGCAGCACCGCCGGCTCCTCATAGTCGATGATGCTCGCGGGGTCATAGGCGAGCGTCGAGTAGTATTCCCAGTTCTCGCCATTGTCGTCGGAGCGCATCAGCGCCGAGCGGGTCGACTCGCCCTCGCCTTCCTCCTCATAGCCGTGGATGCGGCCATAGAGGCCCATGAGGATGGCGCCGCTGGGCAGCTGCCAGCAGCCGAGGCGGCAGCCGCCATGCTTCAGCGGACGGACATTGACCGGCACCGGCTCGCTCCAGCTGGCGCCCCCGTCATTGGAGCGGATGACATAGGTGCCGAGCCAGGACTGCGTCTTGTAGGCCCAGGTCCAGTCGCCCCATTCCTTGGTCAGGGGATGGCTGCTCCAGGAGGGCTGCTCCGGCTTGATGCCGCGCTTGAAGAAGCCGGTGATGGTGAGATTGATCAGCAGCGTGCCGTCGGCGAGCTCGCAGATGCCGCAATCCCAATTGCCCGTCGTCGAGGTCCAGGGCAGCGCCACCTTGAGGGACTTCGGATCCCAGGTCTTGCCGCCGTCGCGCGAGCGCATGATCAGGGTCTGGCCGCTGTCATGGTGATAGGGGAAGCGCTCCTCGTTGAAGACGGCGACGAGATCGCCGTTCTTCAGAACCCGCGTGGCGATCTGGTTCAGGCAATGCTCATCATGCTTGC
>DATBBO010000304.1:0-3494 GCA_036270995.1 Dongiaceae bacterium
AGCGGTGATGGGCGAAATGGAAAAAGCGGAAATAGTCCGCCGGAAGCAGGATTAGGAAACCGATGACCGACGCGACGGTGTCGTCGAGGCGGCGATTTTTGAAGGCCGTGCGATGAATCGATTCATGCAGGGCGGAGAAGAAGAAGATGAGGATCGCCCCTTCCAGCGCTTGGGCCGCAAGCCGCCAGAGGCCCGGCGCCAGGGCGACCAGGACGGCGGCTGAGAGGAGAGCCGCCAGATGCCCTGCCAGCCGGAGCAGGCCGCGGCCATCCGACAGCCGCCGCAGCTGACGCACCCTTTCGCGAGAAACCGGCGCATGGGGGTAGGGGACGGCATCGTCCATCGGGTGATTATAGCCAAGTTGCCGTTGCCTGCGCGCCTCGCCTGCGTCATATGAGGTCGATGCATCGGCGCGGGAAAGTGGTGGGATGGGCCGTGGGAACTCTTGCGCTGATCCCAGTTGCGCCGGCCGGTCATGCCGACAGCGCCGTGACGCCCGAGCAGCTGAAAGCGCTCCACGATGTCTACTACAATCAGCGCGTGCTGGAATATTGCGGCGGCGACACTGTCGAGGTGCATGACGGTTTCCGGCGCCAGCTTCGCTATCTCCTGGCCAGCGCCGATATCGATGCGGCGACCGACCGGAGCGCGAAGATCAGCGGCTGGACCGATGCCGACTACCAGTACGACAATCACGGTCTCGGCGGCTTCCGCCAGTGGTGCGAAACCGACGGCAAGAAGGCGATCGAGGCCTTCCTGGCCTTCCGCCAGCAGGAGCTGTCAGGCAAGGCGCCGTGAGGAAGCTTTGGGAACGGGGAGCGTGACGATCGGACATCTCAGCACGAGGCTCTTCGCCGGCATGCTTCTGCTCGGAGCACTGGGCGCCCAGCCGGCCCAGGCCATGAGCATGGAGGAGGATGGCTGCCGCAACGATCGCACGCCGGCCATCGCCATCGTCTATTGCACGCGCCTCATCCAATCCGACCAGCACGCCGGGGCCGCGCTGGCCTGGGCCTATGCGAACCGCGGCTGGGCCTATGGCGAAGAGGGCAAGGACGATCTGGCCATGGCGGATTTCGAGACAGCGCTGCGCCTGAAGCCCGACGAGGATCTGGCCTTCTTCCGCCGGGGCGACCTCTATATGAGCGACGGCAAGGTTGAGCAGGCCTTCGCCGACTACAGCGCGGCGCTCCGCGTGAAGCCGGCAGATCCGGACTATCTCAACTCCGCCTGCTGGGCGCTGATCGCGCTTCATCGCGGCCAGGAGGCCCTCGCGGATTGCGACAGATCGCTGAAGATCAGGCCGGGGGATGCCTACACCCTCGACAGCCGTGGCTATGCCAAGCTGCTGGCGGGCAATCTGACGGGCGCGATCGCCGATTTCGATCTTGCGCTGAAGCAGGATCCGCGGCTCGCGAGCTCGCTCTTCGGCCGCGGCAAGGCGAAGGAGAAGAGTGGGGACAAAGCGGGTGCCGCACGGGATTACGATGCGGCGCGCGCGATCGACAGCGACATCGAAGCGGAGCTGGCCCAGCAGCACATATTGCCTTTGTGACGCCGGGCATCGGGACGGGGGGAACTCATGCCAAGGTCGAGGGGTGCTACTCGCGCATGCAGTAGCGGATCTATTTCAGCGCCTTCGCCAGCGCTTCGAAGGGCAGGAGCACGCAATCGCGCCGGCTCTTGATGTCATGGACCGGTGCGAAGACCGCCAGCGCCGACCAGTCGCCCGCCGGTGCCGCAGCACCCTCGTTCACGATGGCCCGCGCCGCCGCGCCTGCCGCAGCGAGCTCGGCGGCGGCCTCGCAGAGCAGGCAGCCCCGCACCTGGTGGCCCACCGCGGCGACACGGTCATCCGCCAGCGCGAGATCGATGGTCACCCGATCGCCGCAAAGGGGATTGTCGACGGTGGCGCTCAGATGCGGGGCAGTCAGCCGGCCACGGCTGCGGCCCGCCTGGGCGTGCTCCACGAGGGTCGAATGATAGAGCGCCTGGGTCATGGCTTGGCTCTCATGCCGGCCTCTGGCGGTAGCGCATCAGAGCCTCCGGCGTGTCGATATCGATGAGCACCCCGTCATCCGGCATGGGGACTTCGACCACCTGCTCGCCGTAGAGGCCGATGAGATGGCGCGCGCCGACATCTCCCGCCAGCGAGCCCATCTCCGGGAAGAAGCTCTTGGCCCAGAGCACGGGATTTCCCCGCTTGCCGTCCCAGGTCGGCACGCAGATGGCGCGGCCTTCCAGAGG
Source organism: Dongiaceae bacterium (assembly GCA_036270995.1). GTDB lineage: Bacteria > Pseudomonadota > Alphaproteobacteria > Dongiales > Dongiaceae > DASXQK01. The sequence continues at coordinate 2,248 of DATBBO010000304.1, forward strand.
ATTGAAGGCGGCGATCAGCCGGTCGAGGATCTGCGGCCCCACCCGGGGCATGTCGCCGAGGCAGATGAGGGCGCCATCGATCTCGACCGGCAGGGCGACGATGCCGGCCTTGAGCGAGCTTGCCATGCCCGAGGCGAAAGCGGGGTTCTCGACGATCGTCACGGGCCGCTCCCCGATGGCCGCGCGCAGGCGTGCTGCGTCATGACCGGCGACTACGATCACAGGCCGCGCCCGGGAGGCGAGCGCCGCGTCGATAACGCCGTCCACCATCGGCAGCCCGCCGACTTCCGCCAGCAGCTTGTTCGCCCCGCCCATGCGGCTCGACCGACCGGCGGCCATCACGATGGCCGCCACTTTGGGCGCCCGGGAGGAAAGGGCGGGCTCGGCGCGCGGCTGCGGGCGGGTCGGAATCTCCTTCAGGAGCCCGCCGGCGCCGAGCCCCATGATCTGCCGGCCATCGACGGGCAGATCGGCCATGAGGCGCCTCAGAACCCAGTCGAATCCATTGACCTTCGGCGAGCGGGCGCAACCGGGAAGCCCAAGCACCGGCCGGCCGCCGATGCGCCCGAGCAGCAGAAGATTTCCGGGATCGACGGGCATGCCGAAATGCAGAACCTCGCCGCCGCAGGCCTCGATCGCGGCCGGGATCACGTCGCGCCGGTCGGTGATGGCGGAAGCACCGGCGATGAGCAGCATCTCCGGGCGATCCATTGCGCGGATGGCGCCAGCGAGATCGGCGATGCGGTGCTCCGTGCGGCTCTCCTCCACCGGCTGGCAGCCGAGCTCGGCCAGCCGGCCATTGGTCACCTCGCGGGTCTTGTCGAGCACGCTCTCCTTCATGCCGGAAAGCCGGGTCTGGATGAGCCCCACCTGGCGCGGGCGGATGGCGGCCAGACGGAGGATCGGCGGCCCTGCCTTCGCCAGCGCGAGGCAACGATCGAGGACTGCGCGCGGCACGGCGAAGGGGATGATCTTGACGGTCGCGGCCATCTCGCCTGCGCTCAGGAGGTCGAAAGGCGGCAGGGTGGCAAGGGTTATCGCCTCGTCCAGCAGGTTGAGCGCATCGAGGCGCGGCTCATCGACCACCAGCACGCCCCGGTCGGCGGCCATGAGATTGGCGCGGCCAGTGAAGGGCGCCGCGACCTTGAGATGCTCGCCCGCGACCGCCTCGGCCACAGCACGCGCAGCCTCGTCCTCCGGCACGTCATCGGCCTCGAGGCGCACGGCCATGACCGTCTTCTGCCCGG
>DATBBO010000305.1:0-3858 GCA_036270995.1 Dongiaceae bacterium
CGTGGCGTCGTTCTCGACGATGGTCGGAAGGCCGGTCAGGCGCTGGAGCTCGGCGGCCAGCGGGAAATCCTGCCAGCCGGGAAGGGCGGTCGGGCCCACGGAGGTTATGCCCTCGACGCCGAAGGGCCCGGGCATGGAGACGCCGATGCCGAGCAGGCAGTCGGGGTTGGGATCGATGCCCCGGGTCCGGCGCAGTCGCGCCACCATGCGGCGCATGGCGGGAAGGGCGCTGTCCGGGTTCGGCTGGTCGACCGGGGCGGCAGCGCGGCCGCGAATGCGCCCGGAGAGATCGGCCAGCACGCCGACCAGCATCTGATGGTCGAGCTGGAGGCCGATGGAATAGGCGCCGTCCGGATCGATGGAGAGCGGGGTGGCGGGCTGGCCGCGGCCGGCGCGGCGCGGTGCCGCCGCCTTCAGGATCCCGGATTCCTCGAGCTCGGCGACGATGTTGGAGATCGTCTGGGAGGAAAGCGCCGTCAGCCGCGCGATCTCCGCCCGCGACAGCGCGCCATTGAGGCGCACGGCCTCGATCACGACACGGCGGTTGTGCGATCTCGCCTGCTCGAGATTGGTGCCGGCGATGGCGGCGGCCTGGCGCATGAAGCTCGGCGTCCCTCCCTTGGCCGCCATTATGCGCCCGTCATTAAAGCTATCAAATTGATTTAATAATCCGGTTGTGCTTTCCTTACCCGATCCGCCCCCGGTTCCATCGGATTCGGGCGGCGAGACGACCCGATCAAATCGGCAAATAGGGAGGAGTGCAATGAATCGACTTCCAGCTTGGAGACGAGGGCTCGGCCATGCGGCGCTGGGGCTTGGCGCCCTCATCGCCGCCGGCACGCTGGCCGCCGGGACGGCGGCGGCCGACACGACGCTGAACGCCCTGTTTATGAAGCAGGCGGCCTACAGCGAAGACGATGTCCGCTCGATGACCAAGGACTTCGAGGCGGCCAATCCCGGCATCCATGTGAACCTCGAGTTCGTGCCCTATGAGGCGCTCCACGACAAGATCGTGGCGGCGGCCGGTGCGGGCGCCCAGGGCTATGACGTGGTGCTCTTCGACACCATCTGGCCGGCGGAGTTCGCCAAGAACGGCTTCCTGCAGGACGTGACCGGCCGCATCTCCGCCGACGACACGGCGAAGGTCTTCGACGGCGCCTGGTCGACGGTGACCTATGAGGACAAGCGCTACGGCATGCCCTGGATCCTCGATACCAAGTACCTCTTCTACAACAAGGACATGCTGAAGAAGGCCGGGATCGCCGCCCCGCCCAAGACCTGGGCGGAGCTCACGGAGCAGGCCAAGATCATCAAGGACAAGGGGATCGTGAAATTCCCCATCGTCTGGAGCTGGGCCCAGGCCGAGGCCATCATCTGCGACTACGGCACGCTGGTGGACGCCTATAAGGGCGAGTTCTATCAGGACGGCAAGCCGATCTTCGACAAGGGCGGCTCGATGGATGCCGTCAACTATATGGAGCAGTCGCTGAAGGACGGGCTCACCAACCCGAACTCCCGCGAATATCTGGAGGAGGATGTCCGCAAGATCTTCTCCAACGGCGATGCCGCCTTCGCCCTCAACTGGACCTATATGTACAACCTCGCCAACGACCCGAAGGAAAGCAAGGTCGCCGGCCAGGTCGATCTGGTCCCGGCGCCGGGCGTGGCGGGGAAGACCGAGGCGTCCGCCATCAACGGCTCCATGGGGCTGGGCATCACCAACAACAGCACCCATGCGGATGATGCGTGGAAGTACATCGCCTTCATCACCTCCCAGCCGGTGCAGAACAAATACGCCAAGCTGAGCCTGCCGATCTGGAAGAGCTCCTATGACGATCCGGCGGTGGCCAAGGGTCAGGAGAGCCTGATCGCTGCGGCCAAGGTCTCGATCGGCCTCATGTTCCCGCGGCCGACGACGCCTTCCTATACCGAGCTGTCGAACATCCTGCAGAAGAACCTGCAGCAGATCCTGCTCGGCCAGGTGACGCCGGAGCAGGGCATGCAGACGGCGAACACGGCCGCGGAGCGTCTGCACTAGGAGAGGACTTGATCGAAGCGAGGTAGCCGGCCATGGGGTTGTCGAGCCGCGAGCGGCAGGCATGGGCATTGCTGCTGCCGCTCCTGGTCATCATCGCGACCGTGACCGGCTACCCGCTCATCAATACCTTCCGCCTTTCCTTCACCGATGCGAGCCTGACCGGGCGGAACGTCGCCCAGCATTGGGTCGGGTTCGAGAATTACGCCTATGTCTTCACCGATCCGGATTTCGGCGACGCCTTTCGCCGCACGCTCTATTTCACCTTCGTCTCGGTTGGCGCGGAGATCCTGCTGGGCGTCCTCGTCGCACTGCTGCTGAACCGGGAGTTTCGCGGCCGCACCATGGTGCGCGCCCTGCTGGTGCTGCCATGGGCGCTGCCGACCATCGTCAACGCCATGATGTGGCGGCTGATCTACAACCCCGAGTTCGGCAGCCTGAACGCGCTACTCTTCCAGCTCGGCCTCATCGATTCCTACCGCTCCTGGCTCGGCGAGCCGGGCACTGCGATGAACATGGTGATCCTGGCGGATGTGTGGAAGAACTACCCTCTCGTCGCCATCATCGTGCTGGCCGCCCTGCAGACGATCCCGAAGGAGCTCTATGAAGCCGCTTCCATCGACGGCGCCGGGCCCTGGCTCAAATTCTGGAAGGTGACCTTTCCGGCGATCCTGGGCCCCCTCAGCGTCGCTCTCGTTCTGCGCATGATCGAGGCCTTCAAGGTCTTCGACATCATCTATCTGATGACGAGGGGCGGGCCGGCGGACAGCACCAAATCCGTGAGCTTCTTCGTCTACCAGGAATCCTTCGCCTATCTCCGGGCCGGAAGCGGAGCCTCCTATGCCGTCACCGTGACCCTCACCAGCGCCGTGATGATCGCCGCCTACATCATGCTCCTGCGCCGGCAGAGCTCGGCCGCATGAAGAGAGGGAACGCGCGCGTGGCTGTCTCGGTCTTCTCTTTTCTTTCGTCATCCCGGCGAAAGCCGGGATCCAGGATTGCAAGGGCGAGTCGGTTGCCCTGGACCCCGGCTTTCGCCGGGGTGACGGTTGGAAAAGGCGCCCCCGCATGAGCTGGCGCCGCATCATCCCCCAGGTCCTGACCTATGCCGCCGTCATCACCCTGGTGGTGAGCACCGTGGCGCCGCTGCTCTGGCTCTTCATCATGAGCATCAGCTCGACGCCGGAGCTGACGGCCGTCCCGCTGCACTGGATTCCGCACCAGGCGGATTTCTCCCGCTATGGGCGGCTTCTCACCTTCGCCGCCCATTCCGCCGGCGAGGAGTTCATCCTCGCCATGCGCAACAGCCTGGCCGCCTCCTTCTCGGCGACGGCCGTCGCACTCGTGGTGGGAATTCCCGCCGCCTACAGCTTCTCGCGCATGCCGGGAAAGCGCATGAAGCTCCTCTATGCGGTACTCGGCACCTACATGATGCCGCCGGTCGCCCTGATCCTGCCGCTCTATATGGTGTTCGGGGCACTGGGGCTGCTCAATACCGTGGCGGCGCTGACCATCGTCTACTGCACCATCCTGCTGCCCTTCGTCACCTGGCTCTTGAAGTCGAACTTCGACGCGGTGCCCATCGAGATCGAGGAGGCAGCGCGCATCGATGGCGTCGGGCTCTTCGGGGTGCTGCGCCATGTGACCCTGCCCATCGCGAAAGCCGGACTCGGCACCGCGGCCCTCTTCGCCGTGCTGCTCGCCTGGGACGAGTTCTTCTATGCGCTTCTCTATACCAACGATATTCGAGCCAAGACCCTGCCGGTCGCCATCGCCGATTTCGCCGCGGGGCGGGCGACGGATTACGGCATCATCTCCGCGGC
>DATBBO010000306.1:0-1616 GCA_036270995.1 Dongiaceae bacterium
GAAGGCGTCCTCGGCGAGGAAGGCGCGCTGCACCGGATGCAGCTCGCTACCGGGCTCACTCAGCCCTTCGATGGTGGTGATCGCCCTCCCCCCCACCTGCGCCGCCAGCGTCAGGCAGGAAAGCACGCGGACGCCGTCCACATGCACGGTGCAGGCACCGCACTGCCCCTGGTCGCAGCCCTTCTTGGTGCCGGTCAGGCCCAAATGCTCGCGCAGGGCGTCGAGCAGGGTGACGCGCGGCTCGAGGGCAAGCTCATGCCCGCGGCCGTTGATCTCGAGTTTTACGGTTTTGGGATTTTCCATCGCGATTCGGCTCCCCGTGGATGAGCATGAGATCGGCGCCTTCACCCCTGAAGGCAACGAATTCCCGCGAAGTCACAAAGACATCACTCGGCTGAATTCGGGCTTGAGCATGTTAAGCTAGCGGCGACCGCCCCACCCTAACCGGAGGGGCCTCCGCTTTAACTGGGGGCCGCCCAAGCGCGTTTCAAGCCCCCTCGATCTTGGAGTTCGCGCTTTTGGCTGCTAAGGCCTCGGCCCTCAGAAAGACCCCCGCTCGCAAGACGGCCGTCAAACCGGCCCCGCGGCCTGCCGCACGGCGCCTGCGCGCCGATGCCAGCCGGAACCGGGAGAAGCTCCTGGCCGTTGCCGCCGCGGTATTCGCCGAGCATGGTGTCGATGCCTCGCTCGAGGAGATCGCGCGGCGCGCCGGGGTCGGGATCGGGACGCTCTACCGCCATTTCCCCACCCGGGAGCATCTCGTGGAGATCCTCTACCGGCGGGAGGTCGAAGCGCTTGCCGCGGCGGCGGAGGACCTGGCGCGCCGGCATCCCCCGGATATCGCGCTCGCGGAATGGATGCAGCGCTTCGTCGGCTATATCGCCGCCAAGCGCGGCATGGCCAAGAGCCTGCAGATCCTCCTCGCCACCAAGTCCAAGCTGCTCGCCGAAATCTACGGCCTGGTCACCCAGTCGCTGCGGCGCCTCGTCGAGGCGGCGATCGCCGATGGCTCGATCCGCCGGGATGTCGACAGCGCCGATATTCTGCAGGCGCTCTCCGGCATCTATTCGGCACCGGCGACGCCGGATTGGCAGGAGCGCTCCTGCCGGCTCGTCTCGCTTCTCATGGATGGGTTGCGCTGGGGGGCGCCCAAGACCGCGCAGGGCCTAGGTTTCCGGCGGCCGTGAGCTGCCCGGCCCCAACGCGCGCTGCATCATCAGGCTGTCCGTCCAACGGCCGAATTTGAAGCCGACCCCCTCCAGAATCCCGACCCGCCGGAAGTGATGGTGCTTCATGGAGCTGGATGGAGGGCAGATTTGCGACGTCGATATAGGCGATCATCTGGCGATACCCCGCCTCGGCGCAGGCGTCGATCAGCGCCGGCAACAGCCGGCGGCCGATTCCCGAATGCAGATGGTCCTTGTGCACATAGATCGAATGCTTAACCGCATAGCGATAGGCCGGGCGTTTGCGGAAGGGCACGGCATAGGCATAGCCCACGACGGTTTCGTCGCGCTCGGCGACGAGGTGGGGAAGGCGCCGGCGCAGCATGTTTTTCCGCCGCCGCTTGATGTCCTCGGGATGCATGGCCTCGAACTCGTACTCACCGAGCCCGC
>DATBBO010000307.1:0-5247 GCA_036270995.1 Dongiaceae bacterium
CCCGGAAGTCGAGCGCCGGGCCGAGGGCGATGACCCAGGAGAGAAGAAGGAAGACCCCGCCGCCGACAGCGAGGATCGCCTCGGGCCGGCGATGGAAGAGGGCATTGAGGCGGATCATTGCGCCGGCTCCGCTGCCGCCACGGGGAGCAGCTGCTGTTGCGGGCGCATCAGCCAGAGGTTCCAGGCGAGGACGAGGTGGCCGAGTGCCATCACGCTGCCGCCGATCGCCCTCAGAAGATACCAGGGGGCGCTCGCCGTCACGGAGTCGATGAAGGGTCGCTCCGCCGCCCAGCTCAGCCCCTGCAGCACGCCCGATGCCGTCATCGCCACCACATAGATCGCAAGCCCGCCGAGCGAGAGCCAGAACTGCAGCCTGACATGCGGCGCGGCGGGAGCCCTGGCGGTGAACAGGCGCTGGCCGTAGATGGCGCCGAACATCAGGAAGGAGACGAAGCCATAGGCGGTGAAATGCGCATGGCCGATGGTGTTGTTGGAGAAATGCAGCAGGGCATTGGCGGTGCGGAAAGCCTGGAGCGTTCCCTGGGCGGAGGCGAGCGCATAGCAGAGCGCGCCGGCCATGATGAACCAGAGGGCGGGCTCAAGGCGGATGAAGCGCCAGGATCCCCGCATGGTCAGGAGGAAATTGGCGCTGGTGGCGATGACCGGGATAAGCATGCCGATTCCAAGCGCGATCGCCGTCGACTGCAGCCACCAGGGCAGCGGCGCGAAGATGAAGTGATGGGCGCCGATCAGCGGGTAGAAGATCAGATTCGCCCAGAAGGCGAGCACGCCGAGCGCGTAGGAGTAGACCGGCTTGCGCAGCAAGCGCGGCAGAGACCAATAGGTGATCCCCACCACCAGCGGCGTGAACCAGAGCCCGAGCACCACATGCATGAAATAGGCCTGGATCACGACATTGGCCATGCCGCTGTCGAAGGCGGGAAGATAGGCGATGACATAGAGGATGGGCGCCCAGGCGAAGGCGCCGAGGATGAACCAGTTGGAGATGTAGAGCTCCTCGGTTCGCCGCCACAACAGAGTAAGGAAGATGTTGATCCCGTTCAGGATCACCCCCGCGGCGAAGACGGCGGCGATCGGCGTCAGCCATTCGCGATATTCGACGGGCCCACGGGTAATGCCCAGGGAAAGGGTGAGGAGGCCGGCGAGCAAAGCGAGGTTCAGGAGCCAGAGGGCGATCCGCGCCAGGACCGGGGAGAAGAGAGGGCGCCTGGATGTCTGGCAGACGACGAGATAGGCGAGCCCGATAAGCCCAAGGGAGAGCCAGCCGGAAAAAATGCTGGTGGTGTGGATCGGGCGGATGCGCCCGAAGGAAAGCCACTCGACCGGCAGCAGATCGGGGAAGACGAACTTCCAGGCGGCCAGCGTGCCATAGAATGACCCGATCAGCAGCCAGGCCACAGCCCAGGCGGCGTATTCGTAGACGACCGCGACGCTTCGCCGATCCTCCGCCCCCGATACCGTCACGCGCTGCGCCCCCTGCCTCAATGCCCGTCTCGGGCGAGGCGATGTTACAGGAAGGGCGCCGATCTCGAAACGCGCCCTCTCGGCGCCCCACGGTTGTGACGGGCCCGCCCGGCTCAACGGACCCGTGCAACCCTTGTGCGGGATTCCCGTTCCCCTAGAGCCGCCACGTGGCGCGGCCAGGAAAAAGGAGATCTCAGATGACGCGCCCCCTCGCGCTTGGCGTCCTCGCCGGCGTGCTTCTGCTTGCCACTCCGGCAGCCCGGGCAGAGGAGGGGAGCTACGCCTCGACCTACACCCCGACCTATGCCGCTTGGCAGGACCCGGCCAAGGCCGGCAGTATGGCCGAGCTATTGACGAATCTGCGGGCCCTGATCGACAAGGCGGAGCGCGACAAGGCGGCGGACCCGGCCTTCCTCGGCGACCTGCGGGCGCTTGCCGACAAATACGACGCCGGCACCGGCTGGCCCGCGAAGCTGGTCTATGACGACTTCCATGATGGGGACTACACCACCGATCCCGCCTGGACCGTGGTGTCAGGCGAGTGGTATGTCGACGATGTGGGCGGCGAGGAGACCCTCTACAGCCAGGTGGGCCAGCAGGCCTCGTCCAAGGGCTCGGAGATCCTCCTCAGCGTGCTGGGCAAGTTGCTGAGCCAGCAAAACGGGCAGACGGCGACCCAGCAGACGGAGCCGCAGAACCAGGCCGCCACCATCCTGCTACCGGCTACGATCCCCGACCAGTTCTCCCTCAAGCTGGCGCTTGTCTCGATGGGCGGCAGCGGCCAGTTCAACTTCGGCCCTATCAGCGGCCACCGCGGCGACAACTCCTACCAGCTGAGCTATGTCCCCGGCGCGGCCAACGGCTTCGTGCTCTCGCGGATCGTCAACCGCCAGCGCACGGTCCTCGCCTCCACCGGCGCCGTGAAGCTGGAAGGCGGCAAATCCCACATCGTTCAATGGAATCGCGGGCCTGGCGGAAAGATGACCGTGATTCTGGACGGCAAGACCGTGATCTCCGTCACCGATGCCGGCAGCCGCAAGGCCTTCACCGGCTTCGTGATGGTGAACACCGGCGGCAGCTACGGCATCCGCTCCATCGCCATCAACGGCGTGAAGCAGTAGCCACGGCCCCTCAGGCGCCGAGCTCCTTCAGCCGGATCTCGGCCAGCGGCTTGAATTCGCCCTCGGGATATTTCTCCAGATAGGCCTTCAGGCTCTCGCGACTGTCGCTTTCGTGGACGCTTTCCCAGAAGGCGAGCTCGACCTCGCGGTCCTGCGGATCGCGGACATGGCCATGGGCGGCGGCGATCTCCTCGAGCCGGGTCTGGGCCAAGGCGATGAAGCTTCCTTCCGGGTATTGCTCCAGATAGGCCTCGTAATCGGCGGCCCGCAGGCTGTCCTTGATCGACTCCCAGAAGACGAGCTCGACCGATTGCGGCTCGGTTTCGCCCGCATGCTCGTCCCGGGCGTGCGCTTCGGCCTGCTGGTCCTTCGCGGAGGACTGCGTGTCAGGCTCGGCATGCGCCGGTGCCCCGCTCTCGGCCGCCTGGTCGGGGCGAAGCCGGAAGACGCGGATCGGCTGGGCGATGTTCTTGACGCTCTGCTCGCCCATATCCTCGAAGCCGTAGGGCAGCTTCCGCCGGATATGGTCCCTGACGCCACGGGAGATGCAGATGCCGCCAGCCTCGGCGAGCCCTTCGATGCGGGCGGCGATGTTGACGCCATCGCCGAAGATGTCGCCGTCCTTCACCATGACATCGCCGAGATTGATGCCGATGCGAAACCGCATCTGGCGCTCCGGCGCCAGCTGCTGGTTCGCCTCCGCCAGGTCGCGCTGGATCTCCACCGCGCATTGGACGGCGGCGAAGACGCTGCCGAATTCGGCCAGGATGCTGTCGCCGGCGGTATTGCAGATCCGTCCGCCGTGACGGGCGATGAGGGCATCGGCGACGGCGCGATGGGCGGAGAGGGTGGCCAGAATGGCGATGAGCTTGCGTTCGAGAGGAGGCGCTTCCATGCCGGGTCCCTGCTTCCTTCCTGAACGATTCTCCCCGGGCAGCGCGGTCATCGCGGCTGGATCAGGCTCGGGGGGCACCACAAGCGGCTCTTCCATGGCGCAAGGAAAACTTCCGCGGGGAGAAATGGTTGCCAAATGCAGCGCGCCGCCGCCGGCTTCCCGCCGCCGGCGGCGCGCGACAGCGTGGTGACGAATCGGACGTGCTAGCTCGTCGGCACGGGGACCACGTGCCACTCGTTGTGGAAGCCGTTGCCCTTGATCTCGCCCGGTGCGGTGTCCTGGACGAAGGTGTAGAGCGGATGACCGTCATAGGCCCATTGCAGCTGGCCGTCGGTGCGGGTGACGAGGGTCATCTTGCCGAAGGGCTTGTAGGTGCCGTTCGCCAGATAGGGGGGCCAATTCTGGGCGCATTCGCCATAGCACGTGGATTGGCCGGCGGGATCCTTGTCATAAGTATAGAGGGTCATGCCGCTGGTGGTGCTGACGACCGTCCCGGCGCTCGTATTGGTGCGCATGAACACGTAGTGCGGGGTCGTGCCCTGCTGCGGCGCCATGGCCTGCTGCCGATGCGGGGAGCTGCAGGCCGCAAGTACGGCCAAGGTGGACGCGGCTGCCAGATGCCGCCACGAGTACTGGATCATCTAGTTCTCCTTATTCGTTGCCGTCCCAGGAAGCCCGAAATGGGCACCTGCTCTCTCCCTGCGACCCGGCACGGGCCGTCGGTTTTTGCCTCGTTCTAGGCAACCATCACGGTGCCTCGACGGTTCCTGGAAGAGCAATGATTGAATCAGTCGGGTGATCCATGGACCGTGACGCGCATGACGAGGAGGTCTACGGACGGGGCGGGGCCGAGGATGCGGCCCAGATCTGCTGCGAATGCGGGGAGCTGACGGCCCGTTCCGGGAGCGACAGCCTCTGCTGCAAGGAATGCGGGGCGGGTCCCTTCTGCGACGCCTGCTACACCGCCCATGGCGGCGAACATGTCGAGGCGCAATCCGCCGCCTGAGGGCGGGATTTCAGCTCTGTCGCGAGGGGGAAATGGCCGATCCAAGGCGACGGGTCTTCGAAGTGGTCGTGCTGGGCAGCCAGCGCGGCGCCCCCTTCGAGCGGGTGGAGACTACGCCGGCGCCGCCGGCGGTGTTGAGCTCCGGCCTGCGACGGACCGAGCGTCCCATCGCGGAAAGCGGGCCGATGCTCGCAGCGCTCGGCTAGCTTCTAGTTCCGCCCCGCCAACAGCCCGCGGGCGATGACCTGAGCCTGGATCTCCGCCGCTCCCTCGAAGATGTTGAGGATCCGCGCGTCGCAGAGCACGCGGCTGATGGCGTATTCCTCGGCATAGCCGTTGCCGCCATGGACCTGGAGGGCATTGTCCGCATTGGCCCAGGCGACGCGGGCCGCCAGGAGCTTGGCCTGGCCCGCCTCGATGTCGCAGCGCCGGTCGGAATCCTTCTGGCGGGCGGCATGGTAGGTGAGCTGGCGCGCGATCATGGTCTCGACCGCCATCCAGGCGAGCTTGCCGTAGACCCGGGGGAAGGCATAGATCGCCTTGCCGAATTGCACCCGCGCCAGCGCATAGGCAAGCCCCAGCTCGAGCGCCGCCTGGGCGACGCCCGTGGCCCGGGCGGCGGTCTGGATGCGGGCGGATTCGAAGGTCGCCATGAGCTGCTTGAAGCCTTCGCCCTCAGCCTCGCCCAGCAGGTTCTCCGCCCCCACTTCGAAGCCGTCGAAGGCGAGCTCGTACTCCTT
>DATBBO010000308.1:0-12037 GCA_036270995.1 Dongiaceae bacterium
GGCATGGGCTTCAACTCCTGCCGGTAGACCTCGAAGAGGCGAATTCGCATCTCTTCGAGCTGCGCCGCATTCAGCTCGACGCCGAACTCCCGGCGCAGCACGCTCTGCAGATTGGCGAGGCTGCGGCCGAGGAAGCGGTCATAGGCCGCCTGCTCGTCCATCACATGGCCGGCGGCCGTCAGCCCCTCGAGCAAGACGCGGAAAGCCAGCGGCTCGCTGTCCACCAGCACGCCGTCGCAATCGAAGATGACGAGGCCGATCGGGGACGACACTCAGCTCATCCAATTGCCGCCGTCGACATTGAGGGTCTGGGCGACGATGTAGTCGGAATCGGCCGAGGCGAGGAAGACGGCCGCCCCGGCGATGTCCTGGGGCAGTCCCATGCGGCCATAGGGTACCGCCGCGCCGACCTGGCGTTTCTTCTCGCCCAAAGGCAGCTTCTCGTATCTGGCGAATTGGGCATCGACGAGATCCCACATGGGCGTGTCGATGACGCCGGGGGCAATCGCGTTGACATTGATCTTGTGCTTGATGAGGGCGAGCCCCGCCGATTGGGTCAGGCTGATGACCGCGGCCTTGGTGGCGCAATAGACCGCCACCAGCGCCTCGCCGCGCCGGCCGGCCTGGCTGGAGAAGTTGACGATCTTGCCGCCCTGGCCCTGCTTCACCATCTGGGCCGCGACCGCCTGGAGGGTGAACAGCAGGCCCTTCACATTGATGGCGAACTGGCGGTCGTAGCTCTCCTCGGTGATCTCCAGGAGAGGTGCCATGTCGAAGACAGCGGCATTGTTGACCAGGATGTCGATGCGGCCCGCGGCGGCGACCACCTGTTCCACCATGGCGTCGATGGAAGCCCGCCGGGTCACGTCGAGCGTCACGGCAATCGCATCGCGACCGAGCGCCTCGGCCATCGCCCCGGCCTCCGGCCCCAGGATATCGGCAATGACAACCCGCGCGCCCTCGGCGGCGAAGCGCTCGGCGATGGCCGCGCCAATTCCGCGCGCACCGCCGGTGACGATGGCGACCTTGCTCTCCAGCTTCATGCCGGCCTTTCTACCAGCAGGTATAGCCGCCGTCTGCCAGCACGATGGTTCCGGTCAACAGGCTCGCCGCGTCGGAGGCGAGGAAGAGGACGACGGAGCCGATCTCCTCGACCGTGCCCATGCGGCGCATAGGCGTGCCGTCGATCCAGTATTTGAACATCTCTGGATTTTCCATGCCGAAGCGGTTCAAGGGCGTGTCGATATAGGTCGGCGCCACGGCATTGACCCGCACGCCGCGGGCACCCCATTCGGCGGCGAGCGAGCGGGTCAGGTGATGCACCGCCGCCTTGGAGGCATTGTAGTAGCTCTGGGGCTGCGGCCGGTTGACGATGAAGCCGGACATCGAGCCGACATTGACGATCGCGCCCTTGCCGCGGGCCAGCATCTGCCCGCCGAAGGCCCGGCAGCACCAGAACACGCCATTGAGATTGACATCGAGCACGTTGAGCCAGTGCTCGTCCGCCACTTTCTCCGCCGGCGTGTCGCTGCGGGCGATGCCGGCATTGTTGACGAGGATATCGATCCCGCCCAACCGCTTCGTGAGGTCCGCTGCGGCCTGCGTGACCTGGGCGGGCTTGGTGACGTCCATCTCCATCACCTCGACGGAATGGCCCGCCTTTTGCATCTCCGCCTGGCCCTCGGCGGCGATGGCCGGATCGTGATCGGCGATGACCACCCGCGCTCCCGCCTCGGCGAGAGCCTGGACGCAGGCAAGTCCGATCGCCCGCCCGCCGCCCGTCACCACGGCCACGCGGCCTTCGAGCTTGTACTTCTCCAGATACACGAGGTGCCTTCCTTACTGCTGCTGACGGGTCGGGTGGGTGGAATCGGCAAGGGGGTGGCGCTGCAGATGCGCCAATGCGCGTCCCTCGGCATCGAATAGATGGCAGGTCTCGGGATCGATATGGAGCGCCACCCGGTCGTGGACGCGGGTCGGATCGCCGCCTGCGGCCTGCACAACGACCAGCGGCTGGTCCGGAATCCGAAGGTAGAGATAGGTCTCGCCGCCGAGGCGCTCGGCGACCGCCACCTCACCGATGAGGTCCCCGGTCTTGCCGGGCGAGAGATGCTCGGGCCGGACGCCCAGGGTGACCTTGTCGCCCGCATGTAGGCGGCCTCCATCGACGGGCACGGTGATCTCGCGGCCGCCGGGAAGCGCGACGGTGACCCCCCCGGCGCCGATCGTGCGCACCTCGGTCGCGAAGAAGTTCATCTTCGGCGAGCCGATGAACCCGGCGACGAAGAGGTTCACCGGATGGTGATAGAGTTCCAGCGGCGTTCCCGCCTGCTCGATGCGCCCGCCATTCAGAACGACGATCTTGTCCGCCAGGGTCATCGCCTCGACCTGGTCATGGGTCACATAGATCATGGTCGTGGTCAGGGATTCGTGGAGCTGGGCGATCTCCAGGCGCATCTGCACGCGCAGCGCCGCGTCCAGGTTCGACAACGGCTCGTCGAACAGGAAGGCCTTGGGCTCGCGCACGATCGCGCGCCCGATGGCGACGCGCTGGCGCTGGCCGCCGGACAGCTGGCGCGGCTTGCGGTCGAGATAGCTGGTGAGGTTCAGCACCGCCGCGGCCTTCTCGACCTTCTGCCGGATGGCCTCCTTGGGCATGCCGGCCATCTTCAGGCCGAAGCCGATATTGTTGCGCACGCTCATATGGGGATAGAGCGCGTAGGACTGGAAGACCATGGAGAGGCCGCGCTTGGCCGGCGGCAGGTTGGTCACATCGGCGCCATCGATCTCGACCCGTCCGCCGGTCGCATCCTCCAGCCCGGCGATCAGCCGTAGCAGGGTGGATTTGCCGCAGCCCGAAGGCCCGACGAAGACGACGAACTGGCCGTCCTCGATCTCGAGATCGATGGAGGGGATGATGACCACATCGCCGAAGGCCTTCCTCACATCCTTGAGTACGATCCTGCCTGTCATGCGTCTTCGCATCCCCCTCTTTGTCCGTCATCCCGGCGAAAGCCGGGATCCAGGATTGCAAGAGCTTGCTGGTCGCCCTGGACCCCTCCCCGGACTTGATCCGGGGATTTCGCCGGGGTGACGAAAGAAAACAGGAGCGAGAGGGCTCTTGGCAATAACGGCATTCCGAAGCCCATCATCATTTGACGGCGCCGAAGGTGAGGCCGCGCACGAGCTGGCGCTGGGAGAACCAGCCCAGGATCAGGATCGGCGCGATCGCCATGGTCGAGGCCGCCGAAAGCTTAGCCCAGAACAGCCCTTCCGGGCTCGAATAGGAGGCGATGAAGGCCGTGAGCGGCGCCGCGTTCGTGGTCGTCAGGTTCAGTGTCCAGAAGGCCTCGTTCCAGGCCAGGATCACATTGAGCAGCACGGTCGAGGCGATGCCGGGCACCGCCATGGGCGTCAGCACATAGACGATCTCGCGCCAGAGCGTGGCCCCGTCCATGCGCGCGGCCTCCAGGATCTCGCCCGGGATCTCCTTGAAGTAGGTGAAGAGCATCCAGACGATGATCGGCAGGTTGATCAGGAACTCCACGGCGATCAGCCCGCCATGGGAGTCCAACAGCCCGGTGTTCTTGAACAGGAGATAGATCGGGATCAGCGCGCCCACCGGCGGCATCATCTTGGTCGAGAGCATCCAGAGCAGCAGGTCCTTGGTCCGCTTGCCCGGTGCAAACGCCATGGCCCAGGCCGCGGGAATGGCGAAGAGGAGCCCGACCAGGGTCGAGCCGAGCGAGAGAATGATCGAGTTGGCCGCAAATCTCAGATAGTCGGAGCGCTGCTGGACGATGCCGAAATTCTCCAGGGTCCAGTGGAAAAACAGGAATTTCGGCGGGGTGGAGAAGGCCTCGAGCTCAGTTTTGAAGCTGGTGATGACCATCCACAGGATCGGAAAGAAGATCAGGAAACCGACGATCCAGCCGGCGGCGGTCGTCGTGACCCGGCGCTGAAGCGAGGATGCGCGGGCCATGGCTCAGGCCTCCAGATTCCGTCCGATCATGCGGACGAGGAAGAAGGCGACGATATTGGCGAGGACGACGGCGACGATGCCGCCGGCCGAGGCGCCGCCCACATCGAACTGCAGCAGCGCCTGGGCATAGACCAGGAAGGGGATGTTGGTCGTGTCCAGGCCGGGCCCTCCGCCGGTCGTCACCAGGATCTCCGCGAAGACGTTCAGCAGGAAGATCGTCTCAATCAGGATGACGACGGTGATCGCACGGGCGAGATGGGGTAGCACGATATAGAAGAAGAAGGAGATCGCGGGCGTTCCGTCCATCTCCGCCGCCTCCTTCTGCTCCGGGTCGAGGGATTGCAGCGCCGTCAGCAGGATGAGGGCGGCGAAGGGTAGCCATTGCCAGGCGACGATCAGGATGATGGCGGTGAGTGGCGCCTGCGCGAACCAGTCGATGGGCTTGAGGCCCACCGATTTGAAGATCCAGGCGAAGAGCCCGGAAACCGGATGCATCAGCAGGTTCTTCCAGATCAGCGCGCTCACCGTCGGCATGACGAAGAAGGGCGCCAGGACCATGAGCCGGACGATGCCGACTCCGAAGAAGGGCTGATCGAGAAGGAGCGCCAGGAGGATGCCCCCGACGATGGTGATGACGAGGACCCCGCCGACCAGCTTCAGCGTATTGCCGAGCGCGGTGAGAAAGCCCGGATCGGTCAGGAAATAGGTGTAGTTCTGAAACCCGATGAAGGATCCGCTCTCGGGGTCGAGCAGGCTGTAGTTCAAGGTCGAGAAGTAGATGGTCATGACCAGGGGCACGATCATCCACAGGAAGAGCACCACCACCGCCGGGCTGACGGCGGTCCTGGCCAGTGTCTTCGCGTGACGGGTCGTTGCCATGGCCTTGCTCCGCGGGATCGGGGCCGTCCGGTGGACCGGACGGCCCCTTTCGCCCCTATTTGATGTAGCCGGCCTTGGTCATCTCGCGCGTCGCCACCGCCTGGGCGCGGGACAGCGCATCGTCGATCGTCATGTCGCCCGAGAGCGCCGCGGCGAAGAACTGGCCGACGGTGGTGGCGATGCCCTGGAAGGGCGGGATCGCGGCGAACTGCACGCCGACATAGGGCTTGGGCTTCGCCGTGCCGTTGATCGGGTCGGCGGTGTCGATCGCCTTCAGGGTCATCGCCGCGAAGGGTGCCGCCTTCATGTAGTCCGCGTTCGCATAAAGCGATTTGCGCGTGCCCGGCGGGACGTTGGCCCAACCCTCCTTGCTGGCGACGAGGTCGAGATAGCCCTTGCCCGTTGCCCAGGCGATGAACTTCTCGGCCGCATCGACCTTCTGCGAGCCCGCGGGAATGGCGAGCGACCAGGCCCAGAGCCAGTTCGAGCCCTTGCAGGTGACCTCGCAGGGCGCGGGCGCAAAGCCCACCTTGTCAGCGACCTTGGACTGCTTCGGATCGGTCACGAAGGAAGCGGCGACGGTGGCGTCGATCCACATGCCGCATTTGCCCGAGTTGAACAGCGCGAGATTCTCGTTGAAGCCGTTGGAGGAGGCGCCTGGCGGGCCGTCGGCCTTCATCAGGTCGACATAGAAGGTGAGCGCGTTCTTCCACTCCGGCCCGTCGAACTCGGGCTTCCATTGCTCGTTGAACCAGCGGGCGCCGAAGGCATTGGCGAGCGTCGTGATGAAGGCCATGTTCTCGCCCCAGCCCGCCTTGCCGCGCAGGCAGATGCCGTAGGTCTCGGTCGAGGGATCGTTGATCTTCGCCGCCGCCTGCTTGATGAAGTCCCAGGTCGGCTGCTCCGGCATGGTGAGGCCGGCCTTCTCGAACAGGTCCTTGCGGTACATGATCATCGAGCTCTCGCCGTAGAAGGGCGCGGCATAGAGCTTGCCGTCGAGAGAGAGGCCGGCGCGGATCGGCGGCAGCAGATCGTCGACATCGTAGTCGGCACCGAGATTGTCCAGCGGCACCAGCCAGCCCTTCTTGGCCCAGATGGGCACCTCATAGGTGCCGATCGTCAGGACGTCGAATTGCCCGCCCTTGGTGGCGATGTCGGTCGTTACCCGCTGGCGCAGCATGTTCTCCTCCAAGGTGACCCATTGCACGTCGATGCCGGGATTCTTGGCCTTGAAGTCGTCCGTCAGCTTCTGCATCCGGATCATGTCGCCGTTGTTCACGGTGGCGATGGTGAGCGTGGTATCGGCCGCGGCCGGCAAGGCGAAGCCAGCCAGGATGCCTGCGCATAACAAGGCTCGGAGCGCCGTCCTCATTACTTCCTCCCATGCTGCTGGTTTGAGCTTTTGCCCAGACTAAGGGCATATACTCAAGAGCAATTGCCCAAAGTCAAGGCAGAATCGTCGCTGCGGCGCAGCAAGAATTGGATCCACAATTCGTTTGACTTGATACGTCTTTTGCGTATAAACTGAAAATCTAAGCTGGCATCTCCCTCGGGCAGAAGCGTCGCCCGAATGGCTGAAACAGCGAAAGCGGCCCGGGGCGGGATGAGAATGGCTGCAGATTTACTGCAGAAGCAGTCAGCGGGGTCAGGGCCGCTTCAGCAACCGCTCGGCGGTGGTTTCATTGGTGATCAGGCCGTTGATGAGCCGGCCGGCCAGCGCGCCGGCCAGCGCCTCGGTCTTGGCCGGGCCCATGGCGGCGCCGATGACGAGGCGCCGCGCCGGCTGGTCCGGCATCACGCTGGCGACCCGCTCATTGGTCAGGCCCTCGATCAGTCGTCCCTGGCGGTCATAGGCCCAGCCGGTGATCTCGCCGACGCCGCCGGCCTTGATGAGCGCCCGCATGTCATCGCGGCTGACGAAGCCGTCCTGCAGCAGCGGCGCGCCGTCGCCCAACTGGCCGACGCCCACGAAGGTGACATCGGCATGGCGCGCGAGATCGATCACATGCTTCACCGGCTTCTGGGCCAGCAGCAGCTTCTTCTCGGCCAGCGAGCTCGCGATGACCGGCAGCGGCATGGGGAAATGGGGTGCACGCACCGCATCGGCGACCCGGGTAATCACGTCGTAGAAGGAGGCAGAGCCATCGGGCGCAATATTGCCCACCAGCGAGACGATCTTGTGCTGTGGGCAATCCATGGGCGGAAGCTGATCGGCGGCGGCGCGCAGCGTCCTTCCTGACCCCAGCGCGATGACGATCGGATGCTCCGACTCCAGCCGGCGTTCGAGCTCGGCCGCAGTGGCCTCGGCCACGCCGAGGATCGTCGATTGCGAGGCGGGGTCGGCCGGCACGACCTCCGAGAGATCGAGTCCGTACTTCTCCTTGAGCCCCGCCGATAGCTGGAGGCAATGGGCGATGGGGTGGTCGAGACGCACCTTGATGAGCCGGCGGCTCACCGCCAGCGAGACCAGGCGCTGGGCCGTCTGGCGGGAGACGCCGAGCTTGGTTGCGATCTCGTCCTGGGTATTGCCGGCGATGTAGTAGAGCCATCCGGCCCGGGCCGCCTCGTCGAGCCTGTTCGATTCCGACTCGGGTGTCTTCGCCATCGCTGCCTTCGCCCCCCATCCGGCGCCGACGATAGTACCAAGACGCGACTGCCGGAAAGGCGGATGTGTTTGCCCGGCCGGGCGGCTGAAGAGCCGCTTCGCTGATGCGGTAGATTTTCTGTCTTGTCCCGGGCCCGGCGCTGCCTATCTTGGGCTCATCCGTGGCAGGAGGCCCAGATGAAGAGAGCTTGGAAAGAGCCGCAGCTCGACGATCTCCTCAGCGATCCCATTCTCGATATCCTGCTTGCCCATGACCGCGTGAGCCGCGACGACCTCGCCCGGGTGCTCGAGGGCGCGCGCCAGGCGCTCGCCCGGGTGCCGCGGCAATGGCAGAGGCCGGAACAGGCCCCGGTCGCTCCTTTCTTTGCCCTGGTGAAGGCTGACTCGCACGACTTCGCGGCCCGTCCGGGCTAGGGCATCTCTTTTCCGATTCCCTTGACCGTCGGCGGCGTGGCGCCGATCCTGACTTGCCGCGCTAAACGGGCAGGGCTGGGTCGCGAAGGATCTCCGCGCCCCCTGCGGATGAGGGGATGCGAGGATGTCCGAGAACGGCCTGATCACCATTACCAGCAATCACTCGGTCAAGGAGACCCTGGACCGTCTCGAGGCCAGCCTCAGGGGCAATGGCGTCACCGTCTTCGCGCGCATCGATCACGCCGCCGCCGCGGCCTCGGTCGATATGACCCTGCCGCCGACGGAGCTGATCATCTTCGGCCACCCGAAAGCCGGCACACCCCTCATGCAGGCGCAGCAGAGCATCGGGATCGACCTGCCGCTGAAGATGCTCGCCTGGCAGGATGCCGACGGCAAGAACTGGCTCGCCTATAACGACATTGCCTGGCTGGCCAAGCGCCACGGGCTCGGCGAGGATCTGGCGCCTGCCATCAGCGGCATCGCCAAGGCCCTCGCCAAGCTCGCCGAAACCGCCGCGGCCTGACCCGCCGAAGCGCGACGGCGAGCTTCGGCGAGCCAGCCTCGAGACGGCTAAGCCGCCATGTCGAAGAGCAGAACCTCGGCCTTCGATCCTGCCGCAATATCGAGCTGCGGCACTGCCTTGATGGCCGCACCGTCGCCGGGCTGCAGGCGGGTGCCGTTGAGATCCACCTCTCCGTCGATGATCTGGAGCCAGCCGAGCCGGCCGTCCTTCAGCGCATGGGTCAGCTTGTCGCCGGCGGAAAGGCGGCCAGCCAGGAGATCCACATCCTGGTGCAAAGTGAGGGAGCCGTCGCGGCCCTCAGGGCTCGCCACCAGATGCAGCCGTCCTGTCTCATCCAGCGGAAAGGCCTTCTGCTCGTAGCTGGGCTTGAGGCCCCGACGCGCCGGGATGACCCAGATCTGGAGGAAATGGACGGGCTCTTTCTGCGAGGCATTGAACTCGCTGTGGCGGATGCCGGTGCCGGCACTCATGCGCTGGACCTCGCCGGGCCGGATGATCGAGCCGGTGCCGATGGAATCCTTATGCTCCAGCGCGCCTTCCAGCACATAGGAGATGATCTCCATGTCCTGATGGCCATGGGTGTCGAAGCCCGCACCCGGCTTCACCCGGTCCTCATTGATGACCCGCAGCGGGCCGAAGCCCATATGCGCCGGGTCGAAGTAGCTGCCGAAGGAGAAGCTGTGCCTACTGTCGAGCCAGCCGAAATTAGCCTGACCCCGTTCCTTCGTCGCCCGTTTGGTGATCATGGAGGTTCTCCGTCCTGAGGTCTGAGCGCCCTCGATAGCTTCAACTGCCAGCTAAATTAAGCTGTTGCTGCGCCGGAGATAATATGGCAATCGTGAACATGACTGTTGTCTAAAGTAGGACAATCATGACAGGTCGGCTGGAGGATATGGAGCTCTTCGCCCGCATCGTCGAGCGGGGAAGCCTGAGTGCCGCGGCCCGCGATCTCGGCCTCTCCAAATCCCTGGTCAGCCGGCGCCTGGGGCAGCTCGAGGATCGCCTTGGCGCGCGTCTGGTCAATCGGACCACACGGCATCTGGCGCTCACCGATATCGGCCGGGAGTTCAACGAGCGCGCGCGCCGCGTCCTGTTGGAGGCCGAGGATGCCGAGGCCTGCGCGCGCGATGCCAGCACCGAGCCTGCCGGGCGGCTCAGGATCGCCGCCCCGGTCTCCTTTGGCTATCTGCATCTGGCGGCACCACTCGCCGGCTTCCTGGCAGAGCATCCGAAGGTCGAGGTGGAGCTCGAGCTCAACGACCGCTTCATCGATCTCGTCGGCGAGGGCTATGACCTCGCGATCCGCAGCGGGCAGCTCGAGGATTCGAGCTTGATCGTCCGGCCGATCGCGAAGGCCCGCATCCTGCTGGCCGCCGCACCGGCCTATCTCGCCCGGCGCGGCGCACCGCAGGCCCCCGCCGATCTCGCGCGCCATGTTTGCCTCGTCTATGGCAATCAGCCCGCAGCCAGGGTCTGGCGTTTCCTTGTCGAGGGCAAATGGGTGGCGCCTTCGATCCATCCCCAGCTCACGGCGAACAACGGCGATGCTCTCTGCCGCGCCGCGGTCGAGGGTCTCGGCATCGTGGCCCTGCCGAGCTTCATCATTGGCCCCGCCCTCGCCGCGGGCAGGCTAGAGCCTTTGCTGTCCCACCTTCCCATGCCCGACCAGCCGATCCAGGCGATCTACCCGGGCGGCCGCCCGGCCCCGCAGCGCCTGCGCAGTTTCTTGGATTTTATGACTGGCTACTTCGCCACGCATGGCGATTGGGAAGGCAATCGGCCCTAGCTTCGACGACAGAGCGCCGCAATGCCGCCGCAAATTTCGGTTGAAATGCCGGTTATGTCGTCGAGGCCACTTGGGGAGGCCATTCATGCGGCGCATCCTGCTGGCTCTGTTTCTGATCTCCGCCGTCCCCGCGGCGTTTGCGGCAGAGGATGCCGCGGCCCGCTATCGAGCCCTGGTTGCGGCCGCGAGGCAGGGCAACCAGCCGGTCGATTGGCAGGCGCTGCGCTTCGCCTATGCCGAGACGCCGGATTTCGATCCGCTGGGTGCCGTGACGCGGACCAGGCGCGAGAAGATGTTCGCCGCCTATGCGGCCGGCGATGATAAGACAGCCCTCGCCGAGGCGGTGCGCATTCTCGACCAGAACTACACGGATATCGCGGCCCATGTCGTGAGCGAAGTCGCCAGTCACGATCTCGGCGATGACGCGCGATCCCATCAGGAGCACGAGATCGTCGTTGCCCTGCTGCGATCGATCCGCACCGGCGATGGCGAAACGCCGGCCACCGCCCTTACCGTCGTTTCGATCACCGAGGAGTACGACTACCTGCACTATCTGAAATACGAGTTCCATCAGCAGGCCCTGGTCTCGGCGGATGGTCATTCCGCGGGGGTGTGGTTTGGGGTTGTGCGGGAAGGCCTGTGAAATCGGGGCTTACTTCGATTTCGCGTCTTGTCGTGTCCACGATCGCTCATCACAATCTGATGCAGAGACGTGGGAGCGAGTGTGGGAGCGATGGCACGGCGGATGAATCGGTTGAGTCAGTTGGCGATCTCCGGAGCGCGGACGAAGACGCCAGGCATGTATCCCGATGGCGGCGGGCTGTATCTGTGTGTTGGCAGTGAGAACGCGCGGTCGTGGATCTTCCGTTTCGCGCGCGACGGGCGGACCCGGTACATGGGGCTGGGCTCGCTCGCTGCTGTGAGTCTGGCAGAAGCCCGCCGGCTGCTGGCAGGGGGTCAGGACCCCATCGCCGCCCGCGACGCTCAGCAGGCTGCGCAGCGGGCGCAGGCGGCCACGGCGATGACCTTCCGCCAGTGTGCCGAGAGCTACATCGCCACGCATCGGGATGGCTGGCGCTCTGCCAAGCACACGAGCCAGTGGTCGGCGACCCTGGAGGCCTACGTCTATCCCGTCCTCGGCGATGTGCCGGTTGCGGCGGTTGATGTCGGCCTCGTGCTCAAGGTGCTGGAGCCAATTTGGAAGACCAGGACCGAAACGGCGTCGCGGGTGCGCGGCCGGATCGAGGTGGTGCTGAGCTGGGCGAAGACGCGCGAATATCGCAGCGGCGAGAACCCGGCGGCCTGGCGCGGGCACTTGGAAAACCTGCTGCCGTCCCGGCGCAAGCTGCGTCAGGTCCGGCATCTCAGCGCTCTGCCCTATCCAGCGATCGGCAGCTTCATGGCCGAGCTCAGGGCGGTGCAGGGCGTTGCAGCGCGCGCGCTGGAGCTCACCGTCCTGTGCGCGACGCGGACGAGCGAGACCCTCGGCGCCCGGTGGCACGAGATTGACCTGGCTACGAAGACCTGGACCATCGCGGCCGAGCGCATGAAGGGCGGCAAAGAGCACCGCGTACCCCTGGCGCCCGCCGCGCTCGCGATCCTGCAGGCCATGAGCGCGATCCGCGTCGGCGATTACATCTTCCCCGGCGTGCGCGCTGGTCGCCCGATCAACAGCGGGGCGCTGCTCAACGTGTTGGAGCGCATGGACCGGAAGGACATCACGGCTCACGGCTTCGACGTTCCGCGACTGGTGCGCTGAGCAGACCAGCTTCCCTCGCGAGATCTGCGAGCAAGCCCTGGCTCACACGGTGGGGAGCGCCGTAGAGCGCGCGTACCGGCGCAGCGACG
>DATBBO010000309.1:0-3333 GCA_036270995.1 Dongiaceae bacterium
GCGTGCCGGGTTCTGGCCCCTCATACAGAACCTTCGCCTTGCCTTCATAGATGCGGCGCTTGCGGGACATGGGAGGTTCTCGCGATGTCAGGAATCGAGCTAGGCACGGGATGCTATAGCAGGTCGATGCTGTCAAAACAACGACAGCGCCCCCGCCATGCCGGCGGCGCAGGGCTTTACTCAAATAGTCAAAATTATCGTGAATTCAATCCCTTATCGGGCGGCGCTTCGGGCCGCTCTGCGCCCGCTCGTCACAGCGATATCGCCTCATAGGGTGACGTGTCGGGCCCCCCGGCAGCGAAGAGCAGGACCGGCTTGGCCTCGATTCCAGGCCCCGGCAGGGCGATGAGGGCGCTGGACAGGGTGGCAAAACCGTCCTCGCCGCGAATGGTCATGGCATCGTAGCGGCTGCCGCCCGCGGCGAAGTCGCGGGATCCCAGCAAGGCCTGCCAGGCCCGCCAGTCGCCGGCGGCGGGGTCGGGGGCCGGCGCCGCCCGGAACAGCGGCAGGAAATGGCCGATGCGCCGGCTGCCCGCGGCATCGTTCAGGTCATGGGCGGTCAGCATGGACAGCCCCGGCGGGATCGGCGCGGCATCGATGCGCGCCCCGGCATGGCGGATCCAGAAGGCCTCGGTATTGTCGGCCAGGATCAAATTGAAGGGGCGATAGGCCACCGGGTCGAGCTCGGCAAGGGCGGCGGCCGCCTCGCGGGCATCGGCATGATCGAGGGCGTCGAGCACCAGCTCGCCCCGACTGCGCTTGCCGGCCGCGGGCCCCAGGCTCTGTGGCCGGTTCATGATCCCGGCGATAAGACCATGGTCGTTCAGCCCGAGCCAGCTCCCGCCTGCCTGCTGGTCGAGCCCGGCCACGACCCAGGCCCGGTCGGGCCAATGACGGCCGGGCGGCAGCCAGGGGCGGTCGCTCATCTCGTCGCGATTGGCGCCGAGAAGAAGCGCCCAGTCATGGCCGGGACGGCGGAGGATGACGACGCTGCACATGGAAGAGGGTGATCTCCGGTTTCAAATCCAGGGACGACTCGCTATATACGGGGCGCAATCAATCCTTACCACCCAAGGGAGCGCAGGGGATGGGCGAGTTCGAGGACCGCGAGCACGGTTTTGAAGCCAAGTTCGCGCATGATCAGGAGCTTCTGTTCAAGGCCAAGGCCCGGCGCGACGCCCTGATCGCCCGCTGGGCGGCGACCCAGCTCGGCCTCTCCGGCACCGATGCCGAGGCCTATGTCCAGAGCCTGGTGACCCTCTCGGTGCAGAAGGATCACGAGCAGGCCCTGGTGGCGAAGATGCTGGCCGATTTCGAGAAGGCGAAGGTCCATATGACCGAGCGCCAGCTGCGCAAGCAATTGACCGAGTTTCAGACTCAGGCGGCAGCCCAGGTCCATAGCGAGGTCAAGAGCTAGGGGGCTTCCCTCCTGTCGCTCCCCTCTTCCGTCATGGCCGGGCGAAGTCCCGGCCACCCACGTCGGGCCGAGCCACAATCCACGGTCGCCTGAGCACCGTTACGGGCAGCCGACACTTTCCTCGCCGCGCTTTCGGCTCCCCACGACGTGGGTGGCCGGGACTTCGCCCGGCCATGACGCGGGAGGGTGTGTCTGTGCTTCTGTGTCCCGCACCTCCTGCAACAACCCAAAGCTCCCTGGCGCAGACCTTCCAACGCCTGCTGCCGAACGCGGATCGGACAGCCGTGGACTTGTCCCGGCCATCCACGTCGGGCGGCGCCTTTGACGGTGGGGAGGGCGGAGCCTAGAGCGTGATTCTCTTAGGTTGCAGCATATCCTGAGTTCCTAAAGTAGTTAGCGCATTCGGCGGGCGAGAAGGCATCGAGGAGTTCGCCGGTTCGTCGCCAGACTGCACTGACGGTGCGTTTGGCGGCCTTGCGCAGCAGGGTTTTGAGTTTGGCGAAGAGCTGCTCGATAGGGTTGAGGTCGGGGCTGTAGGGGGGCAGGAAGAAGAGATGGGCGCCTACGGCTCGGATGGCCTGGCGGACCCGATCGCCCTTATGGCTGCCGAGATTGTCCATGACGACGACATCGCCGGGCTCGAGGCTGGGAACCAGGAACTGCTCGACATAGGCGGTGAAGCGCTGGCCATTGATGGGGCCATCGAAGACGCAAGGCGCGTCAATCCGGTCGACGCGCAAGGCGGCTAGGAAGGTCATGGTATGCCAGCGGCCGCGAGGCACTGAGGCGACGAGCCGCTGCCCGCGCCGAGCCCGCCCGTAGGTTCGTGTCATATTGGTCTTGACCCAGGTCTCGTCGAGGAAGACGAGCCGCCGCGGATCAATCTTGGCCTGGTGGCGCTTCCAGCGATCGCGGCGGCGAGCGACGTCGGGTCGCTGCTGCTCGGCGGCGTGCAGAGTTTTTTTTGTAGGTCAGCTTCTCGACCCGCAGAAAGTTCCAGACCGCCTTGCAGCTGACCTCGATCCCGCGGGCGGCCAACTCGGCCTGCAAACCCCGCAGCGTCAGATCCGGCTGCGCCCCGATCCGCGCCAGAAGCCAATCACGCTCGGGCAGCAGGATCAGCTGCCCCTGCCGCCGCCCCATCGGCTTGGCCGCAGGGCTCCCGGTCGCCCGTGCCCGCTGGCACCACCGGATGACGCTTGCTTCCCCAACCCCCAACAGCCGCGCCACCCACCGACGGCTTTGACCCTTATCGACAAGGGCTACGGCCCGCTCACGCAAATCCAACGAATACGGTCCAGACATCAATGCCGGCCTCCTCTCCAGCCAGCAGGTTGAATCAGAAACCGACCGATTCGGGAATCCCCCACGATTCAGCCTCAAGGAAAAACGCTCTAGGAACGGTGATCGTAGCGTCGCCCACGCTTGGTGGTGGTGCTAAGGATCTCGGGTCGCTCCGATCGCGAGGGGTGCATAGAGGGCCAGGCCCATACCGGCCTTTTCACGCGCCTCAGTATTGAACGGCGGCTTCAGCCTTCCGCGGAAATGCCGGCGCACCAGGTCCTGGAATGCCGCGCCCGGCTCGAGGCCGCGCTCCGCGGCCAGCCAGTCGAACCAGCGCTTGCCGGCGGCGACATGGCCGATCTCCTCGCGATAGATCACCTCGAGCGCCGCCGCACTCGCCTCGTCGCCATGGCGGCGCAAGGTGGCGATCATGACCGGGGTCACGTCGAGGCCGCGGGCTTCCAGCACCAGGGGTGCGATGGCAAGCCGGGCCAGGAGATCGTGGCGTGTCTCCTGGGCCGCCTGCCAGAGCCCGTCGTGGGCGGGGAGATCGCCATAGACAGCACCCAGCTCGGCAAGGCGGGCGGCGACGAGCTCGAAATGCGCGGCCTCCTGGTCGCCGACCTCGACCC
>DATBBO010000310.1:0-1765 GCA_036270995.1 Dongiaceae bacterium
GGGATTGAGAGAAGTCATGGGATCCTGAAACACCATGGAGATGTCCCGCCCCCGGATCTCGCGCATCCGCGCTTCCGGTAGGCGGACCAGATCGGAGCCGGCAAATAGAATCTGGCCAGCGGCTATGCTGGCATGGGTAGAGGGCAGAAGGCCCATGATGGCGAGGCCGGTGGCGGTCTTGCCGCAGCCGGATTCGCCGACGATGGCGAGTGTTTCGGCCGTGTCCAGCTCAAAGCTCACGCGATTAACCGCATGCACCGTTCCCTCTTCGGTGCGGAAGCGAACATCCAGGCCCTGAACCACGAGGAGCATGACGATGGGCTATGCCTGTGCTAGGGAACTACCATGGCGGCGCCAAGCCTCAAGGGCAAGTTCGCGATAGTGACCGGGGCAGGCAACGGCATCGGCCGCGCCATTGCAGAAACCTTCGCCGCCGCCGGAGGGGGAGTGTGCTGCGCCGACCTGGACCGGTCCGCCGCTGCCGCGACGGCCGATCGCATCCTTGGCAACGGTGGGGCGGCCTTCGCAGAGGGCCTCGATGTGAGTGACGGAAGACAGGCCGGGGCCGTGGTCGCCGCTGCAGTCGCCCAGTTCGGTGCGCTCCATATTCTGGTCAACAATGCCGCCTTCTTTCCGCCAAAGGCTAGCGTCGCCGAACTTAGCGTCGCCGATTGGGACCAGGTGCTCGCGGTCAATATCGGTGGCGCCTTTCACATGAGCCGCCATGCCATCCCCCGTCTGAAGGCTGCTGGCGGGGGCTGTATCATTCACATTGCTTCCCAGATGGCCCAGGTGGGTTCCGCCGGGGATGCCGCCTATTGCGCCAGCAAGGCGGCCTTGCTTGGTTTCGCCAGGGCCATGGCCCTCGATCACGCCAAGGATGGGATCCGCGTCAACACGCTTTCCCCCGGCGGCGTGGCAACACGCCAGCTCGCCATCGAGTTCGGTGACCTAGAAAAGGCAGAGCGGGACTGGGGGCAGGCTATGCATCCCATCGGCCGCCTCGCCCGACCGGAGGAAATCGCCCGCGCCGCCTTGTTCCTGGCGAGCGATGATTCCTCCTTCATGACCGGCGCCGACTTGCTGGTCGACGGCGGATATACTGCGCAATAAAACGAGCTGCCACCGGCCTTGTCTTGCGCTGGTACTTGGCGAAAGATGCTAGGCCATTCCTGCCGCAAGCGAGGTGTCCGGCCTTGCCGAACATTAATCCCGAACGCCTCTTGGCTGATCTCGAGGCGCTTCGCCGGTTTGGCGCCCATGGGCACGGCGTGGTGCGCCTAGCGTTGTCGCCGGTCGACATAGAAGCGCGGCGCTGGCTCCTGAGCCGCATGACGGAGGCGGGACTAGATGCTCGCATCGACGGCGTCGGCAACGTCTTCGGCCGTTCGCGAAAGCCCGGGCCCGCGCTCGTCATTGGCTCTCACACGGACACGCAGCCTACGGGCGGCTGGCTCGACGGTGCCATGGGGGTGATCTATGGCCTTGAGATCGTCAGGGCCTTTGCCGAGTCTCGCGACGCCTGTGAACTTGCAGTCGATGTGGCCTCCTGGATGGACGAGGAGGGTACCTTCGCGGGTTATCTGGGAAGCCGCTCCTTCATCGGCGAGCCGGTGGATGAGGCCATCGGCCAGGCCAGGAACCGCGAGGGCGTGCTGCTCGCCGATGCGCTTCAAGCCGCAGGGATCGCCGGGCAACCGCGCGCTCAGGTCGAGCCGGGCCGACATCGGGCCTATCTCGAGCCTCATATCGAGCAGGGGGGGCG
>DATBBO010000311.1:0-3218 GCA_036270995.1 Dongiaceae bacterium
CGACCTCACCCTTACCAAGGGTGCGCTCTACCACTGAGCTACGGCGGCGATCCGGGCCGGAAGGGCGGGGCCAAGTCAGGAGCCGCCGCCCGGGGGTCAAGGCGGCGCAAAATAGGCAAGGATGATTGTGGACGCAAGCCATCCTTCGCCCGGCCGGGCCTGCCTCAATCGCAGCAAAACAATGGGTTGCCGGCGTCGAGCGCCTCCTTGAGCGAAGCCGTCCGGGTCAGGGCGGCCGGGACGGGCTCCGGCGGCATCAGGTCGAGAGGGCCGGCGGCCCCGAAGGCCGCATCGCGCCAGCGGCCATCGGCACGCCAGACGCAGGCGCCCTGCATCTCGACCTCGCCAAGGATCAGCCCCGCCGCCGGCTCGAGGCGAGAGATGCGGGCCGCGCGCCGGTCGCGCGTCCGCAAGACCATCCCCTCACGGCAGGCCGACATCAGATCCGCCTCAGGCTCGGTGCTCGGGTCCATGGGGTCAGGCTAGAAGCGAGCGAGCGGCCCGGCAACCGGCGAAATCCGTCGGAGGCGAACTCCATATCGCGGGACGGCGCGGCCCCCTTAACCGGGGACCGTGCCCTTTTCTTCGTTTTCGAGGCCATGCCGCCTACAGCATTACGACGAATTAACCCACCGGTCATGCGCGCTTTAGTGGCGCTCTCTAAAGTCCTCTCCGGGCGCCGAAACGGGGAGCGGCACCGAGCCATGAGAGCAGCCTTGGAGCGAGGACGCCATGATCCTTCCGGCCTTTGCCGATCGGAAAATCCCCAGCACGCAAAACCCCAAACGCACCACCGAGGACGGGACACCGCAGGACTGGGTGTCGCCTTGGCGCCGGCTGGGGATCACCAGCCTGGCGCTGGCGGTCATCGGCCTCGCAGGCCTGGACCTCGCCAGCACTGCCGCCGCCGCCAGCCTGCCGCCGGAAACCTTCGCCGACCTCGCGGCCAAGGTGACGCCGGCGGTGGTCAACATCTCCTCGACCCATCACGAGGCGGCCGGCTCCTCCGACGAGCAGACGATGCCCTTCGACTTCCCGCCGGGCTCACCCTTCGAGCAGTTCTTCAAGCATTTCCGGGAGCATCGCGGCAGCCAGGACATGACAGCGCTGGGCTCCGGCTTCATCATCGATCCCTCGGGCTACATCGTCACCAATGACCATGTGATCGATGGGGCGACGGAGATTCATGCGACGCTGCCCAGCGGCAAGGACTATCCGGCCAAGCTGATCGGGGCCGACAAGAAGACGGATCTGGCGCTGCTCAAGATCGACACCGGCACACCATTGCCTTACGTCACTTGGGGCAATTCCGATGCGATCCGGGTCGGCGACTGGGTGCTGGCGGTCGGCAATCCCTTCGGCCTCGGGGGCACGGTGACGACGGGAATCATTTCAGCCCGCGGCCGCGACATCCATTCCGGGCCCTTCGACGACTTCCTTCAGATCGACGCCTCGATCAACCGCGGCAATTCCGGCGGGCCGACCTTCGATCTCGCCGGCGAGGTGATCGGGATTAATTCCGCCATCGCCTCGCCCAATGGCGGAAGCGTGGGCATCGGCTTCGCCATTCCCTCCAATATGGCCAAGCCGGTAATCGCGGCGCTGCGCGAGCGCGGCCGAGTCGATCGCGGCTGGATCGGCGTCGCCATCCAGGAGGTGACGCCGGAAATCGCCCAGTCCCTGGGGCTGGGGGAGCCGACCGGCGCCCTGATCGCCTCGGTGCAGCCCGATGGCCCGGCAGCGGCGGCCGAGCTGCAGCAGGGCGATGTGATCCTCTCCTTCGACGGGCAGAAGGTCAGCGAGACGCGCGAGCTGCCGCGGGTCGTGGCCGCCACCCCGGCCGGCAAGCGGGTCGAGGTCGTGATCTGGCGGGAGGGCGCGCGCAAGACCGTGAACCTCACCGTCGCGCAGATGAAGGACGAGCCGCAGGAGGCCTCCAACGACACCCCGTCGGCCCCGAAGGAGGACAGCGCGGCCCGGCGGTTCCTCGGGGTCCAGCTTTCGGCTCTGACCGAGGATATGCGCCAGCAGCTGGGACTTGGCGATGACGTCAGGGGAGTCGTGATCACGGATATTGCCGATGGCAGCCCGGCCGCGCGCGAGGGCCTGCAGCAGGGGGACATCATCGAGGAGGTGGCGCGGCGCAAGGTTTCCAGTCCCGGTGAGGTCGACCGCCTGGTCCAGCAGGCAGTCGCCAGGAAAGCCCCTTCGGTCCTGCTTCTGGTCAATCGCCAGGGAGACGAGCTCTTCCTGGCCGTCAAAGTGGGCAAGGCGTAGGCACCCCTCGGTCTGCCCTTCCCACCCCGGCAGGGCTGGTCGTCCAACGACCAGCCCTGCTGCTTCTTTTGTCGGGGGCTGGTCGCTCTCTTCCTCGTTCCGCTCCTGGGGGAAACTTGCTCCTTCTTCTTTTGTTCGGGTGAGCCGATGACTAGTTTAAACTCCCAGGCCGCAACGACTGACGGCGAGAATTCCAAATCGGAAGCCATGCGTATCCTGGTCATCGAGGACGATGAGGCGACGGCGGCCTATATGGTCAAGGGGCTGACCGAGAACGGCTATGTCGTGGATCGGGTCGCCAGCGGCCGCGATGGTCTTTTCCATGCCACGAGCGGCCAGTTCGATCTGATCATCGTCGACCGCATGCTGCCGGAGATCGACGGGCTCGATGTCGTCAAGGCGCTGCGCGTCGCCAAGGTCGTGACCCCGGTGCTGTTCCTATCCGCCCTCGGCCAGGTAGATGACCGGGTCAGCGGGCTCAGGGCCGGTGCCGACGACTATCTGACCAAACCCTTCGCCTTTTCCGAGCTGCTGGCGCGGATCGAGGCCCTGCTGCGCCGGCGCAGCGCTCCCGCCGTCCAGACCAAACTGGCGGTAGGCGATCTGGAGATGGACCTCCTCGCCCGCCAGGTGCGGCGGGCAGGGCAGGGGATCGACCTGCAACCGCGGGAGTTCCGGCTGCTTGAATATCTGATGCGCCATGCCGGCCAGGTCGTGACCCGCACCATGCTGCTGGAAAGCGTGTGGGAATATCATTTTGATCCCCAGACCAATGTGATCGACGTGCACATTTCCCGGCTCAGGGCCAAGATCGACAAGGGGTTCGAGGCTCCGTTGCTGCACACTGTGCGCGGCGCGGGCTATATGATCCGTGCGCACTAAGCCCAGTCTTTTAAGCACTCAGGCTTTTCGCATCGTTCTTGTCTACGTCCTGCTGTTCG
>DATBBO010000312.1:0-4851 GCA_036270995.1 Dongiaceae bacterium
CCGCGACCTTGGCGCCGATGAGCCCCGCCTTCAGGGAGGGATTGGCTTCCTTCAGCCTCTCGATGGTCTTCACGTCGGAGGCGAAGGAGGGTGCGGAGGTATGGAGCACTGCCAGATCGAAGCTCTTCGCCTGGCTCACCACCTCGGGAAGGCGGGTGCCATGGGGCGGGGCGTCGATCAGCTTGCTGTTCTCCACCAGAGCTGCGGGCTGGGCGAGCCAGGTCGGGTACCAGAAGGAGCGGATTTCCCGCTTCGCCTGATAGCGCGAGCCGGCGCCGCCATCGAAGCCGTCATAGGAGGGAGCCTGCAGAAAGAGGGTGCGCATCATGATTTCAGATCCTCAGCGGGCCAGATTCGTGGTGGGCGAGATTGTCGGCGGGGATAAGGGTGCCGTCGCGGTTTACCCTGAATCGCTGCCCGCGCCAAGTTACCGCGTCGGTGAAGTGGCTGGCAACGAAGACGGCAAAGGACAGCAGATCGCGGATCGGGCCCAGCCAGAACGCGCAGCGCCCGATTGTCCCGATGACCCGGTCCACCTGACTCTGGAGCAGCAGGCGGCAGAGCAAGGCCAGGGCTAGCACCCCTAGCCCCCAGGGCGCCCCGGAGGAGAGCGCCAGGGCCAGGAGCGCGAAGGGCAAAGGATGGGTCACCGCCGAGCCGAAGAAGCCGGCGGGGTCGAGAAGACGGAGCGTCCGCGCCCAGCGCAGCTCCTGCCGCAGCATCTCGCCGGCGCTTCGCTCGCGGCAGAGGTGGCCGAGGATCACCCGGGGGACCAGGATCCTGCCGGCTTCGCCGCGCACCGCCGCGCCGATGGCATGGTCGTCGGCCAGGTGATTGACGAAGGCCTCGAATCCGCCGATGCGCGCGAGGGTCTCGCGCCGGAGCGCCATGGTGGAGCCGAAGCAGGGGTCGGCGCGGCCGATGGCGAGCCCCACCAGCACGCTGGGCAGGAAGTGATAGTTGATCCCCATGGCAGCGAGACGGCTCCAGAGCCCGCCAGCCGGAATGCCCCGGTAGAGGCAGGTCACGAGCCCGACCCCCGGCTCGGCGAGGGCGCCGACAAGATGTCGCAGGTACTCCGCATCGACCCGGATATCGCTGTCGGCGATGACCACCAGCTCATGGCGGATCGAGGGGGCCATGTTGACCAGGTTCGATATCTTGCCGTTGGCGCCTGTCGTCCTGGCTTCGATGACCAGAACGAGATCGGCCTCTGGCAGCTCGGCCTGCAGCCGGCGGACCACCGCGACCGCAGGATCCTCGGGATCGCGGAGGCCGAAAACAATCTGAACCGGGCCGGGATAATCCTGACGGCAGAAGGACTTAAGATTGTCGTGGAGGCCCTCTTCGGCCCCGTGCAGGGGCTTCAGAATACTGACGCCCGGAAAGCGCGTCGCCTCGGGCAGCGGTTTGCCGGCGAAGCGGCGCAGCAGGAAGACTGCGGCGAGGGCATAGAGGCAGCCGATACCGGCCAGGACAGCGAAGGCCGCGGCGACCAGGTCGAGAAGATGGCCGGTCATGGCCGCTAATTTAATGTCGCCCGAGCCCCGCTACTAGGCGGGGCCGCCGGTCTTCAGGCGCTCTTCAGCAACCCGTCGCTCTGGGCCTTCAGCTTGGTCAGCAGCCCATCGGCCCCTTCCGAGCCCAGGATCGCCGTAAACTCGGAGCGGCGGACGGCGAGCTGGCTGATGGTGCCGTCGAGATAGACATCCTCGGCCTTCCAATCGCCACCGACATTGCGCATCAGGTAGTTGAAGGTGACCGGGTCGCCATTGGCGGGCTGCAGCTGGCTGTGGACGATCAGATCGGCATTGCGCGGGGTCGCCTGCGGATCGACCGTGAACTGCTGGCCGGAATAGTCGGAGAACTGGTTGGCATAGCTGGCGGTGGTCATACGCTCGAAGGCGGCGATCAGCTCCTGCTGCTTGTCGGCAGGGATCTTGCCCCAGGCGGGTCCGCAGGCGACGCGGGTCATGTTGGGCGTGTCGAAGGTTTGCCGGACCACGGGGGCCAGCTTCTCGAAGCGTCCCTGGACACCCAGATCCTTGGCGTTCTTCATGCCGGCGAGCAGGACATCGTAGAAGGCCTGGATCTTGGCCGGCGCGGGGTCCGCCGCGTAAGCCGATCCCAGCCTCGCCATGCCCAGAACCGCCGCCGAAACCGCCAGCATCCGCCGCCGCGATATCGCCTGACTCATCTGTCCGCCTTCCGATGAAAGAGTGAAGCCACTGTCCCCGCGCAGATTCAACCGCCCGCGCTTGTTAAACACAGATGCCCCGTAGCGGTGCCAAGCTCAAGTCAATATTCCGTTGCCGAGGCCTTTAGCGGTCGCGGTCGAGCAGGCGATAGGGCAAGGCTCTCAGCAGCTCGGCTGCCGCCCCGAAGCCATCCAGGCGGGCGGCCGCCCGCTGGGCCAGCTCGGCCGCCTTGGCCCGGGCCCCCTCGACGCCAAAAATTGACACCAGGGTCGCCTTGCCCTGGGCCTCGTCCTTGCCCACGGATTTGCCCGCCACCCCGGCCGAGCTGACGGTGTCGATCAGGTCATCCGTGATCTGGAAGGTGAGGCCAAAGTCGCGGGCATAGTCGCGCATCACGGCCCGTGCCTCGGCGCCGGCCTCGCCCAGGATCGCTCCCGCCTCGCAGGCGAACTCGAACAGCGCCCCGGTCTTCAGCCGCTGCAGCAGCATCACCGCATTGGAATCGAAGGATTCGTCCGGGGCCAGCATGTCCATCATCTGCCCCCCCACCATGCCCTCGCTCCCGGCCGCTTTGGCGAGGCCAGAGACAAGCTGGCTGCGCACCTCGGGCGAGGCATGGGTTGCAGGATCGGCCAGGATCTCGAAAGCGAAGGTCAGGAGCCCGTCGCCGGCGAGCACCGCGGTCGCCTCGTCGAACTGGACGTGGGTCGTGGGCTTCCCCCGACGGAGCACGTCGTCATCCATGCAGGGCAGGTCGTCATGGACCAGGGAATAAGTATGTAGCACCTCGACGGCGGCCCCGGCCCGCATGGCTGCCGCGGCCGAGATCCCGAACAGCCCGGCCGAGGCCCTGACCAGGAAGGGCCGCAGCCGCTTGCCGCCCGCGAAGACCGCATAGCGCATGGCCTCCTGCACCCGGCCATGGCTGCCGGCGGGCCGTGGCAGCAGGCCCTCCAGAGCCGCATCGATCTCGGCCGCCGTCGCCGCCAGCGCGGTGTCCAGGGCGGTGAAATCGCGCGATCGTGCCGAGGCGGCATGTTGAGGCTTGTTCATGCGGGGGACCCGTGATCGAGATCGAGATGAAGGCGAGTTTCAGGCTCAGGGCAATCCGGGGTCCTGTCAACCGGGGCGTGCTCCGGGCCCCTGTGGACAATTTCCTCCCCGACCCTCAGCGCCGCTCGTAGAGGTAGTTGCGCACCTCGTAGAGGTCGGGAAAGAAGCGAAGCTTGAGAGCGGCCTTCAGATAACCGACGCCGGAAGAGCCGCCGGTTCCCGGCTGGTGGCCGATGATGCGCTCGACCGTGGACATGTGATCGAAGCGCCAGCGCTGAAACAGCCCTTCGATATCCATCAGCTTCTCGGCGAGATCGTAGAGCTCCCAATAGGCGTCATGCTCGCGATAGATCGTGGCCCAGATCGCAACCACCTCGGGGTCGCCGGCATAGGGCTCGCGGAAATCGCGCTCGATGAGCCTCGCCGGCACGGGAAAGCCGCGCCGTGCGAGACAGGCCAG
The DNA here is from genome assembly GCA_036270995.1 of Dongiaceae bacterium. GTDB lineage: Bacteria > Pseudomonadota > Alphaproteobacteria > Dongiales > Dongiaceae > DASXQK01. The sequence continues at coordinate 3,712 of DATBBO010000312.1, forward strand.
CACCTCGTCATAGATGCCCGGCGCCTCCAGCGCCCGGGTGAGGCGCTGATAGGTCTCCGGGTCGTGGCGATGGGGCTTCAGATGCTCGGCATCCTTGTTGCCGAGGATGAACTCGACCATGCGGTAGCCCGCGCTCTGCAGTCCCGAGGATTGGCCGAGACCGCTGCGGAAGGCGATGTAGTCGGCGGTGGTCATGGTCAGCAGCACCTTCCAGGCGCTGATGAGCTGCTCCTGGATGGCCTTGCTGCGGGCCATGGTCTTGCTGGAGGTCTTGAGGTCATCCTCGCGGATCGAGCGGCGGGCCTCGTCCAGCTCGGCATAGAGAAGCTTCAGCCAGAGCTCGGAGACCTGATGAATGATGACGAAGAGCAGCTCGTCGCGCTGGGGCGGATCCTGGATCGGCTCCTGGAGCGAGAGGAGCTGATCGAGCTTCAGGAAGTCGCTATAGGTCTGGCGCGCACCGCCCGCCTCGAAGTCGAGCTTCACGCCCGGCTCCGACGCGCGCTTGAGGACGCTCTCGTCCTCTTTCGGCGATCGGGTCATGGCTTAGGAGTAGGGCGAATCAGCCTGTGCTTCAACGCCTGACCTGTTTCAGCAAGTCCGGAAGCTGTGCCCAGAAGGAGGCGCGGGTCTCCGGCCAGCCGCAGGGCGGGGGATTGCCCGCCGGTACCTCCGGCATCCGGGCGCGGATGACGCTGGCATGCCCCAGGATGTAGGCGGTCGGCTGGCTCGCCGACCAGCGCCGGGGATTGGGCAGCACAGCCGCAAGCCGCGCGGCCTCCTCCGGCGTCAGATCCATGGCACTCTTGTGGAAATGGTAGCGCGCCGCCGCTTCCGCGCCATAGACCCCCGGGCCCCATTCGACGATGTTGAGATAGGTCTCCATGATCCGCCGCTTGCTCCAGGTGAGCTCGATGAGCGCGGTGAAATAGACCTCGAACCCCTTTCGCCACCAGCTCCGCCCCGGCCAGAGGAAGAGATTCTTCGCCGTCTGCATGGAGATGGTGCTGGCGCCCAGGATGTAGCGCCCGCGCTGGTATTGCCGCCAGGCATTGTCGATCGCCTCCCAGTCGAAGCCGCGATGCTGGCAGAACTTGGCATCCTCGCCAGCCATGGCCGCCCGGACGAGATTGGGAGAGA
>DATBBO010000313.1:0-5768 GCA_036270995.1 Dongiaceae bacterium
TCTATGGCCCTTCGCAGCCGCGCATGATGGGTATTTCGGGCAAGCCGTCATCGCCCGACGGGCGGCGCCTGCTGCCGATGGAAAATTACGGCATCAAGGTCATGTCCATGGGCTTCATGGTGCCGGAGGACACGCCGATGATCTGGCGCGGCCCCATGGTGATGAGCGCCATCAACCAGATGCTGCGGGACGTCGAATGGGGTGAGCTCGACATCCTGGTGGTGGATCTTCCGCCCGGCACTGGCGATGCCCAGCTCACGATGGCGCAGCAGGTACCCCTTTCCGGCGCCGTCATCGTCTCCACCCCCCAGGACATCGCCCTCATCGATGCCCGCAAGGGACTCAACATGTTCCGCAAGGTCGACGTGCCGGTGCTCGGCATCATCGAGAACATGAGCTATTTCCTCTGCCCCCATTGCGGCGAGCGGAGCGAGGTCTTCAGCCATGGCGGGGCGCGGCGCGAGGCGCAGAGGCTCGGCGTCGATTTCCTGGGCGAGCTGCCGCTGGACATGGCGATCCGTGAAACCTCCGATGGTGGCCATCCCATCGTCGTCGCCGCCCCCGACAGCGCGCCGGCCAGGACCTATCTCGCCATCGCCGAGCAGGTCTGGCACAAGGTCGAAGGCGCGCCGGCGAAGGCCGCACCCCGGATCGTCATACAGTAGCTCTACTCCGGCAGTCCCAGCGCAGCCGCGACCTCGCGCCATTCGCGCTTGCCGAGGCCGCTCGATTCCTGGGTCAGCTTCTCCCCGGCGATCATGCGCTTGACGGCGGCAAGCGCGGCAGCCGAAAGAGTGACCGCATGGAGCCGGTGCTGCAGGAAAGCCTCGTGGCAGAGGGGGACCCAGCGGCGCATCACCTCGAGCATCGCCTCGGCATAGACCCGGATCTCGTATTGGGCATGGGGGTCGGCGCGCAGCGAGAGGAAATGCATGAGATTGTGCAGATCCACCTTCCAGTACCATTGGGTATAGAAATTGAGGGTGAGACCCATTCGCGCCAACTCACGGGCGAGCCCGCTGCGCTTGGCATCGATGGTCTCGCCCGCCTCCGTTTCGTTCAGCATCTCCATATAATGAGCGTATTGCCGGCGCGAATCCTCACGCAGCAGCTCCATGACGCGGCCCGCTTCTGCGCCTTCCAGCACCTCGCCACGGCCCTGGCGATTGGCAGCGGATTGGGCGGCGAGCTGAGCGGGAGCCGGTAGGTAGAACTCGTTGTCCAGGATCGAGTAGCGGGCGGAATATTCGTTCACATTGGCCGTGCGATGCCGGATCCACTGGCGCGCGACGAATATCGGCAGCTTTACATGCAATTTGATCTCGCACATCTCGAACGGAGTCGAGTGGCGGTGACGCATGAGATAGTGGATGAGCCCTCGATCTTCGCTCACCTTGCGGGTGCCGCGGCCATAGGAGACTCGGGCCGCCTGGACGATGGCCCCGTCATCGCCCATATAGTCGACCACCCGCACGAATCCGTGATCGAGCACCGGCAGCGCTGTGTAGAGGATATCCTCCAGCGCCGGTACCGTTGCACGCCGGGTGGAATGCGCCGTGCCTCTGAGCTCGGCGATCTCCTGGTCCTGCTCCTTTCCGCTGCCCATGACCGCGCTTACACCCCCTTTCGATTCGCCGACAAGACACTTATATTTCAGATGTCGGGCAACCGACTATGGCGATAAACGCCTTGCGGCATAAGCGTTGCGGACCCGGGGGCAGTACCCGGCGCCTCCACCAGTTCAGCGGCCGAAGGATCGGCCGTTTTCGGGGGCGAAACAGGATCGACGCGCGTGGTAAAGGCATGGTTTTCGCCCGGCATGGTTCCGCCGTTATCGGGCCATCCTAGAAGTGCCAACGACAACAACCGTTTGGCTCTCGCTGCCTAATAGGTAAGCGCGGTCCGGGGGGCGCCGGGCAACAGAAGGCCCCCCACTTCCGGTCAACGAATCGGAAGCTCGGGTGAAGAAGAATGGACGGGGGTCGGTCGGCGGGAGAGCGTCGCGGATGGCGGAGAGTTGGCTGAGATATGACCGTATGGTCGAGCACGCGCTGCGCAGCGTCGTGCGCAAAGCGCTCGCCGAGGCCGCCCAGCGTGGACTTCCGGGGGAGCATCACTTCTACATCACCTTTCACACCGACCGCGCCGGCGTCGGCATCGCCGACTGGCTGCGCCAGCAATATCCGCAGGAGATGACGATCATCCTGCAGCACCAGTTCTGGGACCTCACGGTGGAGGAGGAGCGCTTCGCCGTGACCTTGAGCTTCGGCGGGCGCCATGAACGCCTCACCATCCCCCTCGAATCCGTGACCCGCTTCGCCGATCCCTCGGTGAAGTTCGGACTTCAGTTCGAAGCGGCCGAGGAAGAGGCCGAGGTTAAGCCTGCGGCCACGCCAGCCCCGTCACCGAAGGCATCGAAGCAGCCGGACGCACCCGTCCCGGCGGCCCACCCGCCCGCGAGCAGCGAATCGCCCAAGGGTGCCGACGTAGTGGCACTCGATTCCTTCCGGAAGAAATAACCGGTCGCAAAGAGCCTCCGATCGCGGAAGAAAGTTCCCGTGGTCGCGCAAGAACCGGACGACGGCCGACCTCTCTGTTGCCGCTTGGACACATAGCGCGAAAGAATCCCGACTCTGCGCTCTCCACCGTTGACCTGTGATCGTCTCACTTATAAAAAATCCATCCCTTCGCACTCAACCGAGGGAGGAGCGATGATGACCATGCTTCGAATCCATTGGGGCTACTGCGTAGCCTGACGGGTCTTCGTCGGCGGACGCCGATCGCGCGTTCGATTCCCTCTCACTGCTTCGACCGATCCTAGACTTCTCCTGACGACAGACCGGACGTAGTCCCGACGGCGCATTTCGCCGGCGGGGGAGTCGCCCTCTCTTTCGACTCCGGCGAGAGGACCCGTCATCGCAACTGCCAACCATCAGCAACGGGCTTTGCATGCGCAAAGCCCGAAGGGAGAAGATCATGCCGAGTTTCTACAAGCTCTTTCTGTCCATCGTCGGTCATGTGTCGGCGCCCCGCTCCTTCCGCGTGACGCACGCCGCATCTGCGGATGGGAAAGCGGGCACGCGCCCCAGGCGTGGCCGCAAAGGCCAGGCACCACCAGTCTTCCACGGTGACAATCGCCTGCGCCGGGATATCGGACTGCCGCCGATCGACCATCGGGGCTTGCCGATGTAGAGCGTGGCTGGCGGCGCGCTATTCGTGCGCCGCCAGCCCGACATCGGGTTAGACGGATGGCCATTGCAGCCCCGAGCACCCTGCTCGACTGAACCAGCATCTCTGCCCTTCCTCTCGCCCTGCCCGGCATTCCGGGCTAGAACTGCCGCGCCTTTCCTTGAGGGAGATTTCACATGTCCGTCGGCGAGACGCGCATCGAGAGCGATTCCATGGGCGAGGTGGCGGTGCCTGCCGCCCATTACTGGGGCGCACAGACCCAACGCTCGCTGCAGAACTTCCGCATCGGGGGCGAGCGCATGCCCCTGCCGCTGGTTCACGCCCTCGGCCTGCTGAAGCAGGCGGCGGCCGAGACCAACATGACGCTAGGCGCCCTCGATCCGAAGATCGGCAAGCCCATCGCCGCCGCCGCCGCGGAGGTCGCCGCCGGCAAGCTCGATGACGAGTTTCCCCTGGTGGTCTGGCAGACCGGCTCCGGCACCCAGACCAACATGAACGCCAACGAGGTCATCGCTGGGCGGGCGAACGAGGTGCTCACAGGCAAGCGCGGCGGCAAGTCGCCCGTGCACCCGAACGACCACGTCAATATGGGTCAGTCCTCCAACGACAGCTTCCCCACAGCCATGCATATTGCGGCGGCGCTCGAGATCAGCCGCAAGCTGGTTCCCGCCCTCAAGCTCCTGCATCAGGCGCTGGCCGACAAGGCCACCAGCTTCGCTGGCATCGTCAAGATCGGCCGCACCCATCTGCAGGACGCGACCCCGATCACCCTTGGCCAGGAATTTTCCGGCTATGCCGCGCAGGTGGCGCTGGGGATCGCACGTATCGAGGCTTGCCTCCAGTATCTCTACCCACTGGCCCAGGGCGGTACTGCCGTCGGCACGGGACTCAACTGCAAGCCCGGCTTCGCCGAAGGCTTCGCCGCCGAAGTCGCCCGCCTGACCGGCCTGCCCTTCGTCACCGCCGCCAACAAATTCGAGGCCATGGCCGCGCACGACGCCATCGTGCATGCCTCCGGCGCGCTGAACACGATTGCCGTCTCGCTCACCAAGATCGCCAATGACATCCGGCTCGCCGGCTCCGGCCCGCGTTCGGGCATCGGGGAGCTGATGCTGCCGGAGAACGAGCCTGGCTCCTCGATCATGCCGGGCAAGGTCAACCCCACCCAGGCAGAGGCGATGACCATGGTGGCTACCCAGGTCATGGGCAATCACGTCGCCATCACGGTCGCCGGCAGCCAGGGTCATTTCGAGCTCAACGTCTACAAGCCTGTGCTCATCCATAACCTTCTGCAATCCTGCCGCCTGCTTGCCGACGCCAGCGTCAGCTTCACCGACAACTGCGTCATCGGCATCGAGGCGAACCGCGAGCGGATCGACGGGCTGCTGCGCCAGTCCCTGATGCTCGTCACCGCGCTCAACCCCCATATCGGCTATGACAACGCCGCCAAGGTCGCAAAGAAGGCTCACAAGGAGGGGACTAGCCTGAAGGAGGCGGCACTTGCCCTCGGCCTACTCACCGCCGAGCAGTTCGACCAATGGGTGCGGCCCCAGGATATGGTGGGGAAGCACCCATAGCCGGGTCCCTGCGCAAGCGGTCGGTCACCATCGCGGGCCACCGCACCAGCATCTCGCTCGAGCCCGAATTCTGGGCGGCGCTCGAGGCGGCGGCCGCGGCTCGCGGCTCGTCGCTCGCGCGGCTTATCGGCGAGATCGACCGGGCTCGGGAACAGCCGCGGGAAGGCGGCAGCCTCTCGAGCGCGCTGCGGGTCTTCCTGCTTGCCGAGGCAAGACAGAAGCAGGAAAGCTGAGCCGGCGGTCCGGCTGTCGCATGTTTGTAACGGAGCCTCACTAGCCTTTTCGCCGATTCCTCCGGGCAATTCCAAGGAAAGGCAATTTTCAGATGCAGAGATTCTCGAAAAGCTCTGAGCTGCTGTCGCGGCGTCCGCGCTTCCTGTCGCTTGGCGTAGCGCTGCTATCGGCCGGCATTGCCCTCGCTGCCCGGGCCGAGCCCGTCACCTTCGACGGTGACACCTTCGTAAACAAGGGGCTGGTGGCGGTGGCCCGGCTGCCCTCCGACGCCAAGGACAAGCAGGGCGATACGCTCGGCGGCATCGGCTCCGGCATGGCCCCCGATCTCGCCTCATGGCGGCGCGACGGCGATGTCTATCGCGGCACGCTGTATATGCTGCCGGATCGCGGCTGGAACACCGAGGGTACGGTCGATTTCCAGGGCCGTCTGCAGGTCTTCGATGTGGAGCTGGCACCCAACGAAACCGCGGAGGGCCCGAAGAAGCAGACCGGGCTCGGCCTGACCTACAAGGATTCCATCTTGATGCATGAGGCCGACGGGACCCCCACCACGGGCCTCGATGCGACCGGCGTGCGCAAGGCCGCCAACGGCCTGCCCGACCTGCCCGTCGCAAATGGCCGCATCACCCTGGACAATGAGGGTGTCGTCCATATGGCCGATGGCAGCTTCTGGGTCAGCGATGAATACGGCCCCTATGTCTATCGCTACGCCCCCGACGGCAAGATGCTCGCCATCATTCGCCCGCCGGCGGCCTTCATCCCCATGCG
>DATBBO010000314.1:0-5420 GCA_036270995.1 Dongiaceae bacterium
GCCCTCGACCGCGGCCAGCTACAAGATCGGCCAGGCGCAGAACTACACGGTCGTTGCCGGCGATACGGTCGACAGCGTTGCCCAACAGTTCAACATGCCGGTGGAGACGCTGATCGGGGCCAATCACCTGGTCTATCCCTATGCGCTCCAGGCGGGCCAGGTGCTCTTCATTTCCGGCCGCGGCGGCGCCCCCGGCGCCGGGGGCAGCTACACCGTCGTGCCCGGCGATACCTTGACCCGTATCGCCCGGCGTTACGGCACCACCGTCCCGGTCCTGGCGCAGCTCAACGGGCTGACGCCGCCCTATGTCATCAAGGTCGGCCAGCATCTGACGCTGCCCGGCGCCGCGCCGATGGAGACCGCGGCTGCTGCGGCGCCAGGGGCGGCCGGTGGCGAAATGATCCAGTTCCCGCCGGCGAGCCCGGCGCCGCCTTTGCCGGCCGCCCCCACCAGCAGGGTTGCGACCGAAAACCTGGTGCCCCTTTCCAGCACCAGCACCAGTGCCGCGCCGACGGTCGCGCCATCCTCCGGCAGTCAGACCGCAACGGTCCTGCCGCAAGCCCAGCCGGCGACGCCGAGCCCTGGCACCACCTCGACATCCTCGAGCCAGGAGAGCGCGACCGGGGGCAACCTCGCCGCCGTTCCCTTGCCGAGCACCAAGCCAGGGGCCGGCACGGCGCCGGCAGCCCCGACGACCACCGCGAATGCTGCGACACCGCCGTCCCCGGATACGACGGCGGCCGCCAATTCCGCGAGCACGGCCGCCGCAGCGCCGGCGACACAGCCCGCGCCGACGCCGGAGAACGTGACGCCGCCACCTCGCCACTCGGGCAAGTTCCTATGGCCCGTCAACGGCAAGGTGGTGTCGCTCTTCGGCGTCAAGGAGGGCGGACAGCACAATGACGGGATCAATATCGCCGCCCCATTGGGCACCCCGGTGCACGCGGCGGACAATGGCGTCGTCGCCTATGCCGGCAACGAACTGCGCGGCTTCGGCAATCTGCTGCTGATCCGCCATGCCGATGGCTGGGTCTCGGCCTATGCCCATTGCGACGCCCTGTTGGTGAAGCGCGGCGACCAGGTGAAGCGCGGACAGGTGATCGCGCGGGTGGGCCAGACCGGCGCGGTCTCCTCCCCGCAGCTTCATTTCGAGCTGCGCAAGGCGGGAACGGCAGTGGATCCGACGAGCGAACTGGGCCCCCAGGGCGCGTGAGTTCTTAGCGAAGCAGCTATTCGAGCTTCTTCCCGAGCCGGCCCGCCAGATCCTGGATGAATTGCCAGGCGACGCGGCCGGAGCGGGCGCCGCGGGTGACCGACCATTCGACGGCCTGGGCGCGCAGCGTCTCCACGGGCATCTCGAGGCCGTAGCGCCGGGCATAGCCTTCGAGGATGGCGAAATAGGTATCCTGGTCGCAGTTGTGGAAGCCGAGCCAGAGCCCGAAGCGGTCCGAGAGAGAAACCTTCTCTTCCACCGCCTCCGAGGGGTTGATGGCGGTGGAGCGTTCATTCTCGATCATGTCGCGCGGCATCAGATGCCGGCGGTTCGAGGTGGCGTAGAAGATCACATTGGCGGGCCGGCCTTCGATGCCGCCTTCGAGCACCGCCTTCAGGGATTTGTAGCTGGTATCGGCCGCGTCGAAGGAGAGGTCGTCGCAGAAGAGAAGGCAGCGCCGGGGCTGGCTGCGCAGCCGCCCGAGCAGGACGGGAAGCGAGGCCAGATCCTCGCGGTGAATCTCGATGAGGGCGAGGGCGCCCTTGCTTTCCTCGTTCACCGTCGCATGCACGGCCTTGACCAGGGAGCTCTTGCCCGTGCCGCGGGCACCCCAAAGCAGGGCATTGTTCGCGGGCAGGCCGCGCGCGAAGCGCCGCGTATTGTCGAGGAGAATGTCGCGGTTGCGCTCGATCCCACGCAGAAGATCGAGATCGACCCGGCTCACGCGTTCCACGGCCTCGAGCCTCGAGCCTTCCGCATGCCAGATATAGGCCTCGGCCCCGTCGAGGGAGGCCGAAGGCGGGTCGGGCGGCGCCAGCCGCTCGAGGGCGTCCGCGATCTGGCGCAGCAGGGGAAAGAGTGAAGGTTCGGTCATGGCGCCGCAGCCTATCAGGCTGATTTAGCGGGAGAAAGCCCGACGGCGGGGACCATTGCTTTTCCGGTTTCAGCCGCTATAGTCCGCCGCTCAACGAATCTCGGCGGAGCGACTATGTGGATTAGTGAAGCCTATGCCCAGGCAGCTGCAGGCGGGCTCGGGGGGGCGGGCGCGGGCATTGTGCAGTTCCTGCCGATCATCCTCGTCATCTTCATCATGTACATGCTGATGTGGCGCCCGCAGCAGAAGAAGATGCGCGAGCACAAGGCCATGGTCGCCGCCGTCAAGCGGGGCGACCGGGTCGTCGCGGCCGGCGGCATCATCGGCGTGATCAGCAAGGTGGTGGACGAGAGCGAGGTCCAGATCGAGGTCGCCGAGGGTGTCAGGATGCGCGTCCTGCGCAGCAGCATCAACGACGTGCTGAACCGCACCGAGCCGGCCAAGGCCCTGGACGATGCCTCGGGCAAGGCCGAGAAGCCGGAAAAGGGCGAGAAGAAGGGGGATGGCCGCTAGAGCGCCCGCGGGCGGAACGGCGGCGGTGAGCTACCTCTCATGATGTATTTCGCGCGATGGAAGGTGATTCTGATCCTGGCCGTGCTGGTGCTGGGGTGCATCTTCGCCTTACCCAATCTCTTGCCGGCCCGCATCGACGATAGAATCCCGGGCTTTCTGCCGCATCTGCGGATCAGCCTCGGCCTCGACCTCCAGGGCGGCTCGCATCTCCTGCTGCAGGCGGACATGGAATCGGTGGTGCGCGAGCGCCTGGCCGGCGTCGTCGACGGCTTCCGCACTGAGCTGCGCAAGGCCAATATCGGCTATACCGGCCTCGGGATCGACGGCCATGCGGTGAAGCTGACGCTCAGGGACAAGAACGACATCGAAAAGGCGCGCCCGATCCTGCAATCGGTCGCCGAGAACATGGATCTCTCGATCTCTCCCGATGGCCAGGTCAGCGCCGCCTATAGCGACGCCACGCTGAAGGAGATCGCGCAGAACGCCATCCAGCAGTCGATCGAGATCGTCCGCCGGCGCGTCGACGAGACCGGTACCCGCGAGCCGACGATCCAGCGCCAGGGCACCGACCAGATCCTGGTCCAGCTTCCGGGGCTGCAGGATCCCGAGCGGATCAAGGCGCTGCTCGGCAAGACTGCGAAGATGACCTTCCGCCTGGTCGACCAGACCGTGACGCCGGATGACGCCGCGGCGGGCAGGCTGCCGCCGACCTCGGAAATCCTGCCGCTGGCCACGCCCCGGCCGGGGGAGGAGCCGAGCTATGTCGTGCAGAAGCGCGTCATGGTCAGCGGCGAGAGCCTGACGGATGCCCAGGCCACCTATCGCGACGCTGAGCCGGTGGTCAATTTCAAATTCGATTCCGTCGGCGCCCGGCGCTTCTGTGATGTGACCAAGAACAATATCGGCAAGCCCTTCGCCATCGTCCTCGACAACAAGGTGATCAGCGCGCCGGTGATCCGCGACGCCATCTGCGGCGGCTCGGGTGAAATCAGCGGCAATTTCACCATCCAGTCCGCGCAGGACCTCGCGCTTCTGCTGCGCGCCGGTGCGCTGCCGGCGCCCCTGAAGATCATCGAGGAGCGCTCGGTCGGCCCCGATCTCGGCGCCGATTCGATCCGAGCCGGCATCTATGCCAGCATGATCGGCTTCGCCCTGGTCGCCACATATATGGTGCTGGCCTATGGCCTGTTCGGCCTCTTCGCCGATGTGGCGCTGGTCTTCAACCTGATCCTGACCATCGCGGCGCTCTCGTTGCTGCAGGCGACGCTTACCCTGCCGGGTATTGCGGGCATGCTGCTGACCCTGGGCATGTCAGTCGACGCCAATGTGCTCATCAACGAGCGCATCCGCGAGGAGACCAGGGTCGGCCGCTCGCCCATCGCCTCTCTCGATGCCGGCTTCCGGCGCGCCTTCTCCACGATTCTCGACGCCAATCTGACGACGCTGATCAAGATGGCCATCCTCTATGTCCTGGGCTCGGGACCGGTGAAAGGCTTCGCCGTCACCATCAGCCTCGGCATCTGCACCTCGATGTTCACCGCCATCGTGCTCGTGCGCTGGATCATGTCGGTGTGGCTGCGCCGGACCCGCCCGGCGCGACTGAAGGTCTAGCCGATGTTCCGTCTGCGCTTCGTTCCCGACGACACCAAGATTGCCTTCATGAAGGGCCGGATCGCCGGCCTCGTGACCTCGGCCGTGCTCAGCATCGCCTCGATCATCCTGTTCTTCTATCCGGGGCTCAACTACGGCATCGACTTCCGCGGCGGCATCGTCATCGAGGCGCGGACCGACGGCCCGGCGCAATTCGGGGCGCTGCGCTCGACCCTGGACGGCCTTGGGCTGGGTGAGGCGGCGCTGCAGCAGTTCGGCGGGCCCGAGGATGTGCTGATCCGCCTCGAGCGCCAGCCCGGCGGGGACGAGGCGCAGCAGAAGGCGGTGGAGAAGGTCCGTGCCGTCCTGCTGCAGAAGTTTCCGGGAACGGAGCTGCGCAGCGTCGAGGCCGTGGGTGCCACGGTCAGCGATACGCTGTTCGAGAACGGCATGATCGCGCTCGGGCTCGCGCTGATCGCCATGCTCTTCTACATCTGGTTCCGGTTCGAATGGCAGTTCGGCGTCGGCGCCGTGGTGACCCTGATCCTGGACGTCACCAAGACGGTGGGCTTCTTCGCCATCACCGGGCTGCAGTTCAACCTGACCAGCCTGGCTGCGATCCTCACCATCATGGGCTATTCGATCAACGACAAGGTCGTGGTCTACGACCGGGTGCGCGAGAACCTGCGCAAGTACAAGTCGATGCCCTTGAGGCAGCTGATCGACCTCTCCATCAACGAGACGCTGAACCGCACCATCAACACCTCCTTCACCACCTTCCTCGCCACCCTGCCACTGGCGCTGGTGGCGACCGGGGCGGTGCAGGAATTCGCCATCGTCATCCTTTTCGGCATTGTGGTCGGCACCTCTTCTTCGATCTTCATCGCGGCACCGATCCTTCTGTTCCTGGGCGAGAACCGCCTGCGCCGCGGGACGAAGCCGAAGGTGGTCGCCGACGCGCGGCCCTAGGCGGAGCGCGCGCGCTTGGACCTGACACCGCTCATCCCGAGCGGCGATCAGTTTTGAGAAGCGCCAATTATCCTTGATCTTTCAGGACTTACGTGGGACCGCGAATTTCAGGTCCACACACGTTTACCACACACGCGGGGCCGGATTGGATGGGGTGGCATGTTCCAGGGGGTTGCGCCAGGGTCTCCCGTAAGCCGCCTGGGCCGGCTGTGCCGGCGGGTGCTTCTCCTCCACTAGTGCATGCATTACAGCAGGTGTACT
>DATBBO010000315.1:0-3356 GCA_036270995.1 Dongiaceae bacterium
GCCCTCTCGGCCTATTTCCTCCTCCTCGTCAATCTTCTGGCCGCCATCGTCGCGGTCTTCGCCCTCGGCTATGGCGGTCATGAGAAGGACCCGGGGCGGGTGCTGCCGGCCTATCCGCTCTTCATCGCCGGCATGAATCTCGTGCTGCTCTCCGACGACGCCTTCTCCTTCCTGCTGGCCTGGGAGTTCATGTCGGTCACCTCCTGGCTCCTGGTGATGGCAAGCCATCGCGAAGCCGAGACCGCTGAGGCGGGCTATGTCTATCTCGTCATGGCCGCGCTCGGCGGGATCACTTTGCTGCTCGCCTTCGGCCTGCTGGCCGGTATTGCCGGCGACTACAGCTTCGAAGCCATCCGCCGGGCGGGCCACGGCCAGGCGGCGATCGCGGCAGCGATCCTCCTGACCCTGCTCGGCACCGGCTCGAAGGCGGGCCTCGTGCCCTTCCATGCCTGGCTGCCGCTGGCCCATCCCGCCGCCCCCAGCCATGTCTCGGCCCTGATGAGCGGGGCGATGACCAAGGTCGCCCTCTATGCCGTCATGCGGGTGCTGTTCGACCTGACGGGGGGTGCCGGCTGGTGGCCGGGACTGGTCCTGATCGCGCTCGGCAGCGCCTCGACCCTCATGGGCGCGCTCTATGCCCTCTGGCAGGGCGATCTCAAGAAGCTGCTGGCCTATTCCACCGTCGAGAACATCGGCATCGTCGCCCTCGGTCTCGGCCTCGCGCTCGTCTTCCGGGCGACGGGCCTCGCCGGCCTCGCGGGGCTGGCGCTCGCCGCCGCCCTGCTCCACGCGCTCAACCATGCCCTGCTCAAGGGCCTTCTCTTCTGCGGGGCAGGCGCGGTGATCACCGCGACCGGCGAGCGCGACATCGAGCGCCTCGGCGGGCTCATCCACCGTCTGCCCGTGACCGCGGCCTGCTTCCTGATCGGGGCCGCCGGGCTCTCGGCCCTGCCGCCGCTCAACGGATTCGTCTCCGAATGGCTGACCTTCCAGGCGATCCTGGGCGGCACCAAGCTGCCGCCCTGGGAGCTGAAATTCGCCGTCGTCATCGCCGGCGCGGTGCTGGCCCTCGCCGCGGCGCTGGCGGCAACCGTCTTCGTGCGCGCCTTCGGCATCGCTTTCCTCGGCCGGCCGCGCAGCAAGGCGGCGGCCGAGGCCCGCGAGGTCGAGCGGCCCATGCGCCTCGCCTTCTACATTCTGGTGGGGCTTTCGGTCTTCCTCGGTGCCCTGCCGCTGGCCGCGGTCCATCTGGCCGATCCGGTCTCCCGCAGCCTGCTCGGTCAGCCTCTGGCGCTCAGCGCCGGCTCGAGCTGGCTATGGCTCGTCCCCTTCTCCACCGGCATCAGCAGCTATGGCGGGCTCGTCCTGCTCGCAGCACTCGCCGGCCTCGCCCTCGTCGTCATCCTCGGCATCCATCATCTCGCCGGCCGGCGCATCCGGCGCGGGCCGGCCTGGGATTGCGGCTTTCCGAACCAGGATCCCGCCACCCAGTACAGCGCGTCGAGCTTCGCCCAGCCGCTGCGCCGGGTCTTCGCCACCAACCTCTTCCGCGCCCGCGAGGAGGTCGAGATGCCGGCCCCCGGCGGGCTGGAGCCCGCGCGCCTCAAGGTCACCCTCCACGATCTCGCCTGGGAGGGGCTCTATCTCCCGGTTGCTGCCGCGATCGAGACCGTGGCGGGCAAGGTCAACCTGCTGCAGTTCCTCACCATCCGGCGCTATCTCAGCCTGATGTTCATGGCGCTTGCTTTGCTGCTGATCGTGGTGGCGGTGTCGGAATGAGGACCGTCGCATGATCGGGGCCGCGATCCTCCAGCTCTTCCAGTTCCTGCTGGTCCTGGTTCTGGCCCCGGGCCTGAACGGCCTTGTTCGCAAGGCCAAGGCACGCCTTCAGGGGCGGCGCGGGGCCCCTCTTCTGCAGCCCTATCGCGACCTGCTGCGCCTGCTGCGCAAGGAGGCGGTGATCGCCGAGAACGCCTCCTGGGTCTTCCGCTTCGCCCCCTACCTGACCTTCACCTCGCTCTGGCTCGCCGCCGCGCTGATCCCGACCTTCGCCCAGCGCCTGCCGCTCTCGCCCATTGCCGATCTGATCGCGCTCGTCGCCATCATCGGCGCGGCGCGCTTTGCCATGGCGCTGGCCGGGCTCGACATCGGCACCAGCTTCGGGGGCCTCGGATCGAGCCGCGAGATGATGATCGCAGCGCTGGCCGAGCCTGCCATGCTGCTGGTGATCTTCACCGCCGCCCTTCTCCTCGGGACGACCTCGCTCCCCGATATCGCCGGATTCCTCGCCACCACCAGCGTGGGGCTGCGCGTCTCCCTCGGGCTCGGCCTCGTCGCCCTGGTCATGGTCGCCATCGCCGAGAACGCCCGCGTGCCGGTGGACAATCCCGCGACCCATCTCGAGCTCACCATGGTCCATGAGGCGATGATCCTGGAATATTCCGGCCGGCATCTTGCGATGATGGAGGCGGCGGCCATGGTGAAGCTGCTGCTCTTCCTCTCCCTCATCGCCTGCCTCTTCGCGCCCTGGGGGATGGCGCTGGGCGATGTCACGGCGACGAGCGTGCTCATCGGGCTCGCCTGCTTTCTCGGCAAGATGATCCTGCTCGCCTTGCTGCTGGCGCTCTTCGAGACCTCCATCGCCAAGATGCGGGTCTTCCGGGTCAGCGAGTTTCTCGCCACCGCCATGCTGCTCGGCCTGCTGGCGGTCATCTTCCTGTTCGTCACCAAGGGACTCTAGGCCGATGGGCAATCTCAGCTACGACGTCGCCCATCTCCTCGGCACCTCGGTGCTGGTGCTGAGCTTCGCGCTGCTGTTCCAGCGCCGTATCCTCGGCGTGATCAACATCTTCGCCCTGCAGGCGACGGTGCTGGCCGCGGCGGCCGCCTGGCAGGCTTACACCCAGGACGCCCCGCATCTCTACATCACCGCGGCCATCGCGCTCCTGTTCAAGGCGATCGTCATCCCGCTGGCGCTCCGGCGCATCGCCGTTCGCTTCCAGATCCACCGTACGGTGGAGACGGTCCTCGGTATCGGGCTTACCATGATCGCCGGCGTTTGCCTGGTCGGCCTCGCCATCGTCCTTGTGCTGCCGCTGACCCGCCAATCCGTGCTGATGACTCGCGACGATCTGGCGCTTGCGCTCTCCATCGTGTTGATCGGCCTCCTGATGATGATCACGCGGCGCAACGCGCTGACCCAGGTCGTGGGCTTCATGTCGCTGGAGAACGGGCTGATCCTGGCGGCGGTCGGCGTCGTCGGCATGCCGCTGGTGGTGGAGATGAGCGTGGCCTTCTCGGTGATGGTCGCCTTCATCATCTTCGGCATCTTCTTCTTCCACATCCGCGACCGCTTC
>DATBBO010000316.1:0-18579 GCA_036270995.1 Dongiaceae bacterium
CCCGCGGCGGGCGCGGCAGGCTCCGGCAGGTCCTCGAGCTGGAGTTGGCCGTCTTCAATCAGGCGGAGCGCTTGCATGGATCACCAATGAAAGACCCTCTCCCGAACGGGGAGAGGGCCGGGACGAGAGGAATGGGCATCAGCTGCGGCGACTCATGCCGCGCCGAGCAGCAGGCTGACGTTCTGGCCGCCGAAGCCGAAGGAATTGGAGAGCACGGTCCGCGGCTTGGCGGGTCGCGCCACATTGGGTACGACGTCCAGCGGGATGGTCGGGTCCGGTTGCCGGTGATTGATGGTCGGCGGCAGCAGCTCGTGCTGCATGGTGAGGAGCGAGAAGGCCGCCTCCACCGCGCCGGCCGCCGTCAGCGAATGGCCGATCATCGACTTGTTGGAGCTGAGGGGGATCCTGGTCGCCCGGTCGCCGAAAAGCTGCTGGATGCCGAAGGCCTCCATCTTGTCGTTCTCGGGCGTGCCCGTGCCATGGGCATTGATGTAGTCGACATCCTCGATCCCGAGCCCGGCATCGGCCAGCGCCTCGCGCATGCAGCGCACGATGGCGGCGCCGTTGGGATTGCTGCGGGTGCGGTGGAAGGTATCCGCCGCCTCGCCGCAGCCGAGGATGTAGCCCAGGATCCTGGCGCCGCGGGCCTCGGCCTTGTCGGGGTCCTCCAGCACCAGGGCCGCGGCACCCTCCGCCATGACGAAGCCGTCGCGGTTCTTGGAGAAGGGCTTGGCCGCCTTGGCCGGCTCGTCATTGGCCACGGAGAGGGCCGAGAGCAGGGAGAAGCGGATCAGCGCCTCGGGCTGAATCGAGCCGTCGGTCCCGATGCAGAGCGCCGTGTCGCAGGACCCGCGCCGGATGGCCTCGACGCCGAGCTGGATCGCCGAAGCGCCCGAGGCACAGGCGGTCGAGAGGGTGATGGGCGAACCCTCGGGCCCGAACTCCGCCATCATTCGCGACGCGATGCCGCCATTGATGGTGCTGCGGTGAATCTCCTCCGCGCCTTCCTGCGCGATCTCCAGCAGCTCGGCATAGGTTGCAGCGCCCTCGCGCCGGTCGGCCAGACCCATGCGCCGCGACCATTCGAGATCGATCGGGGGTGCCGCCAGAAACATCTCGCCCGGGAAGCTGCCGGGGCTGCCGACACCGCTTTCCTCGATCGCTTCCTGCGCGGCGCGGCGCGCCATCTCGAAGCTGAAATTGGAGTTGTCGAGGGGATCGATCGGCAGATAGTCGACGGAGCCGCCGATGGTGGTGCGCAGGCCGTCGATGGGAAAGCGGGTCAGGCGGTGGATGCCGGATTCGCCGGCGGAGAGACGGCGCCAGTTCTCGGCCTTGCCTTCGCCGAGGGAGGTCAGGATGCCGATGCCGGTGACGGCGATCGGCCTGGTCGCGCTGCTTCCTGTCATGCGATCCTCTCGATCAGCGCCAGGGCCTCGCCGCGGTAATGGCCCCAGCTGGTGACAAGTATCTTTTCCGCCGAACTTCCGCCGCGGGTCTCGATGGCCTCATTGGGCGCCAACGGGTCGAACAGCCGGCCTTGCTCCAGGCAGGTGATAGCAAGTCCGACATTGGCAAGGAAAGAGGCTTCCATGCTGTGGCCCAGCGCCCCCGCCGTACCGCGGACCGCAGGCGCGCCGGGCAGGCCAGCGAGAAACTCATGCTCCTCGGCGGTGATGGTCCCGCCGCCGCAGGCGCCGCTCAAAACCGCGGGGGTCGCGCCGGCGGCGAGCGGCGCGATCCGCCCCCATTGCTCGGCCGCCTTGGCGGTCGCGGCCCCGGCTTCGCGATTCGACTGCGCCGCCCGGATGGCGCTCAACTTGGCAAGCGGCTTGGCGCCGCGAGCCCTGGCATGCTCGGGCGATTCCATGACCAGGAAGGCACCGGCGCTGCCCAGGGTCATGCCGGCAACGGGCCGGTGCCAGAGATCCGGAACGGGCGTTTCGTGCAGCAGGCCATAGGGTACGAACATCAGCAATATCTCCGCCCGGTCGGCGGCAAAGGCCCCGCCCACCAGAAAGAGATCGCCCTGGCCCGCAGTGATCTTCTCCCAGGCGATGCGCACCGCATCGACGCCGGCGGATTCCTCGCCCATGAAGGTCCGGCTCGAGCCCGAGACGCCGTGGACGATGGAGATGTTGCCGGCGAAGAGATTGGGAAGCTGCGCCAGGAACAGGGTCGGGCGCAGGCCGGTCAGCATCATCTCGTTGAGCCACCCGCCGGTATTGGGCTTGCCGAGGCGCGCCGCCAGGATCTGCTCGTCCACGGCGAGGTCGCGTTCGCCGCCGGGGGCAGCCACGATCATATGGGTGCGCGCAAGCAGCTCCTGATTGCCCGCGACCCCCGCCTCGGCCAGCGCCATGCCCGCGGCATAGCAGCCATAATGCATCAGCGGGCCCATGGCGCGCTGGTCGCCCGGCCGCGGGATGTGGCGGCCGAGCTCGAGGGGCGTCATGGGGTGGACGGTGTGGGGGGCGAGCTTCTGGCTGTTCATCCGGGCATGCCAGGCTGCCGGATCGTTGAACGCCGCCCAATGGGCCTCGCGGCCCTCGCCGAGCGCCGAGATCAGCCCGCTGCCGGTGATCCATACCTCGCGTGTCATCGCGGCGTGATCCTTGAAAGCCGTTTTTCCGTCAAGCCTGGGCTCAAGTGCGCATGGGGGGTTCGAGGCCGAGGCGACGTGCGTGAACCATCATCAGCTCGCGCGTCTCCTCGCTGGGAAAGGGCAAGGTGCGGAAGCGGATCCCGGCCTCCGCCACGAGGCCGGATGGGCTCTCCACCCGGCCTTGGGTCACCGCATAGCCGGAGCCCAGATGCACCAGGCTCGCGCTGATGGTGAGCGCGGTGCCCGGCTCGACGAAGCGCCGGAGCTTCGCCTGCTCGATCTGCGCCAGGAAGGGCATGCGCTGGAAATTCTCCAGAACCAGGACGAGATTGCCCCCGGTTTGCGCCATGCTCTCGATCATCAGCACGCCGGGCAGGATCGGATAGCCGGGGAAATGGCCCTCGAAGATCGTCGACTGGACCGGCACCTGGGCGCTGGCGCGAATCGTGCCGGCGGTCGGATCGACCGCCTCGACCCTGTCGATGAGGTGAAAATATTCGAGGCGCATGCCGGCCTTAGCGTCCTGCCTCGAAATTCGTTCAGGCCGGCTTGGCAGCCTTCAGCTCTTCGATGCGCGTGCAGAGATTGTTAAGGATGAAGTAGTCGTCGACCGAGCCCTTACCTTCATTGATCTCCTGCATCCACTTCTCGATCGGCATCTTGATGCCGAAGCGCTTGTCGATGGCGAAGGTCACGTCCAGGAAGTCGAGACTATCGATGCCGAGGTCATTGATCGTATGCGATTCCGGCCGGATCTTCTCACGGTCGATATTGCAGGTCTCGGAAATGATATCGGCAACGGCGTTGAAGGTTTCTTGCATGTTCCCATACCGCAGGTAGCGCGGGCGAATCGCGGCGGAATTTAGGCGTATCCCCGGAAAATCGCAACGATTGTTAAGTATCTGGAAAATCGTTCTAAAACCATCCGGCAGCGAAGTCGAGAGAAAGTGCGGGCCTATCTCCAGCGCCGGTGCAGCCAGAGCCACTGGTCGGGATGGGCGCGCACCCAGTCCTCGATCGTCTTGTTGACCTTGGTCATGGTGGCGCGCAGATCGGCCTCGGCGTCGTCGGTCCATGACAGGTCGAGCGCCGGGCGGAGGACCAGGTGGAAGCGCGCCCCGCCCAGACGCTCGACGAAGGCGCCATAGACAGGGCAGCGGTAGCGTCGGGCCAGCTTCGCCAGGGTCAGGGCCGTGCGGGCCGGGCGGCCGAAGAAGGGGATCGGCTGGCCGAGCCCGTGATGCTGATCGACCAGCATGCCCAGGGTCTCGCCTTTCTCCAGAGCTTCCTGGGCGGCGATGGTGCCGAGAAGGCCGCTCGGGAGCAGGCGGCCCATGCTGCGCCCGCGGACGCGCCGGACAAGCTGGGCGGCGAAGGGGTTGTTGGGCGGCCGGAAGAAGATCACGACCTGAAGGCCGTGACGCATGGCGCCGACGGGAAGCAGCTCCCAATTGCCGCAATGGGCGGTGAAGATGATGGCGGGCTTGCCCCCATCGCGCAGCGCCATGAACTCCTCGACGCCATCGACCGTGATGCGCCCGCCGGGGATGGGCCCCATGGGATCGGTGTCGTAGATGCGGTCGAGCTGGGCATATTCGGCGCCGGTGCGCCCCAGATTGTCCCAGACGCCGCGCAGGATCGTCTCGATCTCCGCGGGCGACTTCTCGGGGAAGGCGGCGGCGAGGTTGCGCCGCCCGACGCGGCTCACCCCCAGATGCGGCCCGATGCTGCGCGCCACGAACCCGCCCAGCGCCGAGGCCCACTCCAGCGGCAGGAGACGGACCAGGGAGAAGCCGGCGGCGATGGCCGCGGCCTGGAAGCCGTAGAGGATCCTTTGTCCGATGTTCTGCAAGATGTCCCGCCGGCCGGGGATGTCGCCCGGCGGGATTGGCCTGTCAAGGGATCGATGCCTTCCCTGCAGCCGCGGATTGCGTGCCCACGCGTCGATTCGCCGCAGCTCCTGCATCACCCCCAGACGGGGACGCAGGGATTTCTCTCCAACGGAAATCCTGTTGATTTACAGGGCGGGTCTGACAGGCTCCGAACCGAATCTCTGAACTCTCCGGTCCCAGCCCTTGGCGCCTTTCTTCACCGTGGTCATCGTCAACTACAACAGCGGGGGCTGCCTGGCGCGCTGCCTCGAGGCGCTGGAAGCCCAGCGATTCCGGGACTTCACGGTGATCGTCGTCGACAATGGATCGACCGACGATTCGCTGCAGGCGCTGGACGCGCTGCCACGGCCTTGGCAGGCGATCCGCCGCGGCCGCAACACGGGCTTCGCCGCGGCCAATAACCACGCCTTCGCTCTGGCCACCTCGCCCTGGATCGCGGCCCTCAACCCGGATGCCTTCGCCGAGCCCGACTGGCTCGAGCAGGTGGCGCTGGGCATCGCGCGGTATCCCGAGGCGGCCGCCTTCGGCTCGCTCCAGATCGATGCCGGGGATGCCGGCCGGCTGGACGGGGCGGGGGATGTCTATCACGCCAGCGGGCTCATCTGGCGGGGCGGTTTCGGCCAGCCTTTGTCCCACCAGCGGGGCGAGGGCGAGGTCATCTCGCCTTGCGCCGCTGCGGCCATCTATCGGCGCGAGACCCTCGAGGCCCTGGGCGGGTTCGACGAGGATTTCTTCTGCTATGGCGAGGATGTGGATCTCGGGATTCGCCTTCGGCTCGCGGGACATCGCTCCATCCAGCTCGCCAATGCGGCCGTGCGCCATGTGGGCGGTGCCAGCGGCGGCCGACGCAGCGAGTTCGCCCTCTATCACGGAATGCGCAACCGGCTCTGGCTGTTCGTCAAGCTGATACCCGCACCCACCTTCTGGCTGCTGGCGCCGCTGCATGGCCTGGTCACGCTGATGCTGCTTTTTCGCGCGGTCCTCAAGGGCGAGATCCGGGCGGGCCTCAGCGCGCTCGCTGACGGGGTGCGGGGGCTTGGCAGCACCTGGCGCAAGCGCCGCCGGATTCAGCTGACGCGGCGCGGCTCACCTTGGCCGCTTATCCGCTGGTCGCCTTTGGCGCCGCTCGGGCGCCGGCCTTACCTCCGCCTGGTCGAGGGGAAGGCCGCGCTGAAGCCGGCCGGGGCGGGGGGCGGAGTCGGCGTCGCTATGGTCAGCTTCAACACCGGGCCGCTGCTGATGCAGGCGATCGAGGCGGCGCTCGCCGATCCCGCGATCGAGCGCGTGGTGGTCGTCGACAATGGCAATCCGCCGGAGGCCCGCGCCGCGCTCACCGCCCGCGCGGCCGAGGAGCCGCGGCTCCTCCATATCGAAGGGCAGGGCAATATCGGCTTTGCCGCCGGCTGCAATCTGGCCGTGCGTCACATCGAGTCCGAGTTCCTGCTCCTGCTCAATCCGGACTGTTTGCTGCCGCCGGGCGCGGCGGCTCTGCTGCGCGACGAGCTGCGCCGGCGCCAGCTTCCGGCCCTTCTCGGCGCCGTCATGGTGGATGGCGAGGGCGAGGTTCAGCGGGCGACTCGCCGTAATCTGCCGAGCCTCGCCAATCTCCTGGGCGAGGCGCTGCGCCTCGACCGCTTGTTCCCCAGCTGGCCGCGCGTCGAGATCGAAGGGCCGCTGCCCGCCGAGACAATGGCCGTGCCGGCGATCAGCGGGGCCGCCATGTTCCTGACCCGGGCGAACTACTGGGCACTCGGCGGCCTCGACAGCGGCTATTTTCTGCATGTCGAGGATCTCGACCTCGCGACGCGCTTCGGGCGCTCCGGCGGCGAGGTCTGTCTGGTGCCCTCGCTCCAGCTGCATCACGGGCGGAGCTCAAGTGCGGCGAGCCCGCTTTTCGTCGAATGGCACAAGACCCGGGGCTTTCGCCGCTATTTCCGCAAGCAAGGGCTTGCGCTCCCTGAGCGCCTGCTGCTGGAGGCGGCACTCTTCGCCCGCCTCAGCCTGCTCGTCACGAAGGCTTTGCTTTTCCCTGGGCGTCGAGGGCGGCAGCACGGATCTGGCTGAGGCTCTGGCGGATCGTCAGCGCTTCGGGATCGATCCTGATCTCGAGCAAGGTCGGCTTGCCGGCGCCGAGCGCCCGCTCGAGGGCGGGGCCGAACTCCTCGGTCTTCTCGATCAGCTCGCCATGGGCGCCATAGGCGCGGGCGAGCGCGGCGAAATCGGGATTGATGAGCTCGGTCCCCAGGACGCGCTCCGGGTAATTGCGCTCCTGATGCATGCGGATGGTGCCGTACATCCCGTTGTTCACGACGACGAAGATGACCGGCAGCTTGTATTGCACCGCCGTGGCGAGCTCCTGGCCGTTCATCATGAAGCAGCCGTCGCCGTTCCAGGAGATGACGACCCGCTCCGGATAGACGGCCTTGGCGGCGACGGCGGCCGGCACGCCGTAGCCCATGGCACCGCTGGTCGGCGCCAGCTGGGTGCGGAAGCTCCCGTAGCTGTAGAAGCGGTGCAGCCAGGTGGCATAGTTGCCGGCGCCGTTGGTGAGGATCGCATCGCGCGGCAGGTGCTCGCTGAGGTAGGCCACCACCTCGCCGAGCTGCACAGGCCCCGGTGATGTTGGCGCCTTGCCATAGGCGAGGTAGTCGGCATGGGCGGCCTTGGTCGCCTCGCGCCAGGCGGTGGCATCGACCGGCGCCAAAGCGCGGGCGGCCGCGGCGAATTGGGGCATGCCGGAATTGATGGCCAAGGCCGGCTGGTAGACGCGGCCCAGCTCCTCGACCCCGGCATGGACATGGACCAGGGTCTGTCGCGGGCGCGGAATGTCGATGAGCGTATAGCCGCTGGTGGTCATCTCCCCCAACCGCGCGCCGATCACCAGCAGCACATCCGCCTGGCGGACGCGCTCGGCCAGCTTCGGATTGATGCCAATTCCGACATCGCCGGCATAGTTCGGATGGCGGTTATCCATCAGATCCTGGCAGCGGAAGGAATTGGTGATCGGCAGATTGTTGGCCTCGGCGAAGGCGGCGATGTCGGCACAGGCCTTCGCCGACCAGCCGCCACCGCCGAGGATCACCAGCGGCTGCTTGGCGCCGGCGAGAAGCTGGCGCAGCCGCGCCATGTCCTCGGTGCCGGGATTGGCCTGGACGGCATGATAGGGCCCGGCATCGGCGACCTCGACCAGATCGGTCAGCATGTCTTCAGGCAGCGCCAGCGCCACCGGCCCCGGGCGGCCCGAGGTGGCGCGATGGAAAGCCTGGCTCACCAGCTCGGGGATCCGCCGCGCATCCTCGATCTCCGCCACCCATTTCGTGACCGGCCCGAACATGCGGCGGAAGTCGATTTCCTGGAAGGCCTCGCGCTCGGTCTGATCGCGGGCGACCTGCCCGATGAGAAGGATCAGCGGTGTGGAATCCTGGAAGGCGGTATGCAGCCCGATGGAGGCATTGGTTGCGCCGGGCCCGCGGGTCACGAAGCAGATGCCGGGGCGCCCCGTCAGCTTGCCATAGGCCTCCGCCATGTTACAGGCGCCGCCCTCCTGCCGGCAGATGAAGAAGCGGATCTGGTTGCGCGCCTCGAACAGCGCGTCGAGGGCGGCGAGATAGCTCTCTCCCGGCACGCCGAAGGTCATGTCGACGCCGTGGATCTTGAGCTGGTCGATCAGGATCTGGCCGCCGCTGCGGCGGCGAAGAGGCTCGTTCATGGATTGCTCTGATCGTGATCTTTGAGGTCAGGCTTGTCGCGATGGTTTTACTTCCGTCACCCCGGCGAAAGCCGGGGTTCGGGGCAATCGACGGAATCTTGCAACCCTGGATCCCGACTTTCGCCGGGATGATGAACGGAGGCGGAGGGTGGGAACATCGACCGGCTTCTTCATCAGATCGGCGGCCGGTTCTGCGCCCAGGGCCGCACGACTTCCAGTGCCTTGCCGATGGCAAGCGCCGGCAGATCCTCGCCTCGCCGGGCGACGATCTGCAGCCCGATGGGAAGGCCGCCTTTGGTCATCCCCGCCGGGACGGAAAGGGCCGGGCACTGGCTGACGAAATTGAAGACGGAGGTGATGTCGAGGCCGTGGAAGCGGCCCTTCTCGTCGACCCAGTCATATTCCGTATCCTTGCCCCCCACCTTGGGGGCCGCATGCGCCATGGTGGGGCAGAGCAGCGCGTGGCAGCGCTGCAGGATCGGGTAGAGCTTGCGCCACATCTCGGTGCGGATGAACTCGAGGCGCTTGAACTGCATGGCGCTCATCTTCAGCCCCGCCTCGATCAGCGCCACGACATTGGGATCCATCTTGGCGCGATACTGCGCCAGCTTGTCGCCGAAGAAGCTGGCGAGATAGACACGCCAGTGATCAATCCAGGCGTCGTTCATCTCCTTGGTCCAGCCGAGCTCGACCTCCTCGATCACGGCGCCCTGCTCGGTCAATGCCTGAGCGGCCGCGCGCACCGCGCTCTCGACCTCCGGATCGAGATAGAGGAATCCGAGATCGGGGCAGAGCGCCAGGCGCCAGCCGCGGATCGAGCCGGGGACGGGATGGGGGAAATTGATCTTCGGCTTCAGCGACTGGATATCGCGCTCGTCGGGGCCTTGAGTGACATCGACGAAAAGGGCGGCATCGTCCACGGTGCGGGCCAGCGGACCGAAATGCGACAAGGAATCGAAAATGCTCGGCAGGATGGTGAAGGGAATGCGCCCGAAGCTCGGCTTCAGCCCCACGATGCCGCAGAAGGAGGCGGGGATGCGAACCGAGCCGCCCATATCGGAACCTTCGGCGAGCGGCACGCAGCCGCTGGCAACCGCAGCACCGGAGCCGCCGGAGGAGCCGCCGGGCGTGCGCGCGGTATCCCAGGGATTGCGCGTGATGCCCCAGAGCGGGCTTTCGGTGAAGCTCGAATAGGCGAACTCCGGCGTCGTCGTCTTGCCCACCATGATGCCGCCGGCCTTGGTAAGAGCCTCGACGATGGGCGCATCCTCCTCCGGGACCCAATGCTCATAGGCATAGGAGCCGAGGGTCGTTCGCTTGCCCTTGGTCGGCGTCAGGTCCTTGATCGCGAAAGGCACGCCATGCAGCTGGTTGAGAGGACGGCGCTGGCGCACCATCTCCTCGGCCGCCTTCGCCTTCGCGCGCGCCTCCTCGGGATAGACGAAGCAGAAGCAGTTCAGTTTCGGGTTCACCTCTTCGATGCGCCCCAGCGTGTTCTCCATCAGATCGACGGGCGAGAGCACCCCGTCGCGGATTCGCCGCGCCATTTCCGTCGCCGGCATGTAGCAAAGATCGAGATCGGCCATGCTTCCATTCCCCAGGGCAGAAAGATCGGGCCGCAGTCTCCCGGCTTCGGGGCTTGCAGTCAAATGGGTCGGTGGACACGCGTCCCTCTTTCGCCGGGGGGACGGCATAAAGACATGCGCGTGGATAGTCCGCATCCCTCGTCCTGCACTTGCGAGCGGCACAGCCGGCCCGGCATAGTGACCCGGTCATGGTCGAGCTCACCTCCCGCCAGATCGCCGATTTTCACGAGAATGGATTCCTGATTCTGGAGCGCCTCATCGAGCCCGAGACGGCGGCGGCGGTGGCGGCGCGCTTCGAGGATCTGTTCCGCGGCAGGTTCGAGACGGGGCTCTATCCCGATGAGTGGAACTGGCAGGAGGGCCGCGATCCACCGGACCGCACCCGCCAGATCTGGAAGTCCGACTATACGGTGGCAAGCCTCGTGCTCCGGCCCGAAATCGGCCGGCTCGTCGCCATGCTCGCCGGCTGGCCCGGTGCCCGGCTCGCCCAGGACAATGTCATCTGGAAGCCGCCGGGAGCGAAGGCGCTGGGCTTCCATCAGGACGACAGCTACACCGGATGGATCGTGCCCGCCCATATGGTGACCTGCTGGATCGCCCTAGACCCGACCTCGGCGGCCGGCGGCACCATCGAATGTGTGCGCGGCTCCCACAAATGGCCGGTCTCTCCGCCCATCCGGCAGTTCCACGCGCCCGAGGACTATCGGCGCGAGATGCGCGAGGCGGCGGCCGCCATCGGCCTCGGCGCGCCGGAGCTGGTGCCGATCGAAGTGCCCGCCGGCGGCTGCGCCTTTCATGACGGACGGACATGGCACGGCTCGGACGTCAACCGCGCCGATGGGCCCCGGCGCTCCGCGGTCAGCCACTGCATCTCCGCCGAGGCGCGGTTCCATCCGACGGAGATCAGCTACATCTACAACCGCTACAAGCGCGTGGGCGACGAGACGATGGATGAGAGCTTCTTTCCCATCCTCTGGCGCGAGGACGGCTACCGCTCGCCCTTCCTGGCGGACTACCTCAAGCGGGGCTCGGCCGCGCGCGCCTAGCCTCTGTCAGTGCCCTGCATGGCGATGCAGGATCTTGTCGGCGAGCCCCGTGTCGTAGCCGAGGCCGGCGGGCGTCAGCACCGCCGCCATGGGAAACATCGATTTCAGGAGGCCCTTGCGCTCCAGCGCCACCCAGGCGGCCTCGTTATGCAGGCCGCTGGCATCGCGGGCCGCGACCACGGCATCGCCCAGATGGAAGTGATCGCCATGCTGACCGGGAAAGCCGGTCACGATCACATGTCCCTCCTCATCCGCCGGGCGGCCATGGCCCTCGAGCCGCGCGAGGGCCTGGAGCAAAGTGAGGGTGCGCAGCTGGAGCGGGTTGAGATTGAGGGGATTGCGCTTGGGTGCCATGGGAGATCCGGTGCTGCGAAGGGGCGATTCGACTATAGCGAGCGCCGGGGGTCGGGCAAGTCGGGTGTCACCCCCTCGCAATGGTGCTTGGAATCCGGCACTTCCGCTTTAGTATGCGGCCGATTTTGGGGAACGACGAAGCAGAGACGAAAATGACGATTGCGCATCCCTATCTGATGTTCCTGGGCGAGGCGGCGGACCAGCTTGCCGCCAAGACGGCCCAGGGCATCGTTCACTGGAGGCCGGACTGGTGCCTGGGCCAGCTTCGCCTGCCCGGGTGCCAGGCCGATCTCAAGATTCCCGACATGACGCTCGAGCAGGCGAAGGCGGCCGGCGTGAAGACGGTCATCGTCGGGGTCGCCAATCGCGGCGGCAAGATCGGCGGCAGCTGGACCGAGACTCTCGTTCGAGCGCTCGAGATGGGTATGGATCTCGCCAGCGGCCTGCATCGCCGTCTGGCCGATATTCCCGAGGTGAGCGAAGCCGCCAAGCGGCATGGCCGCCGGCTCTTCGACGTGCGTCATCCGACCCGCGAGTTCGAGGTAGGAAACGGCGTCAAGCGGCCGGGCAAGCGCCTGCTCGCCGTCGGCACCGACTGCTCCGTCGGCAAGATGTACACGACCCTGGCGCTGGAGCAGGAGATGAAGCGACGCGGCATGAAGGCCGATTTCCGCGCCACGGGGCAGACGGGAATCTTCATCGCTGGCGATGGCGTCTCCATCGATGCCGTGGTCTCCGACTTCGTCTCCGGCGCGGTGGAATGGCTCTCCCCCGCCAATGATCCCGATCACTGGGACCTGATCGAGGGCCAGGGTTCCCTCTTCCACGCCTCCTATGCCGGCGTCAGCCTCGGGCTGTTGCATGGCGCGCAGCCGGACCGGCTCGTGCTCTGCCACGAACCGACGCGCAAGCATATGCGCGGCCTGCCGACATATGCGCTGCCCGACCTTGAGCGCTGCATCGAGGTCAATCTGGAGGCGGCGAGGCTGACCAATCCCGCGGTGCGCTGCATCGCGGCCAGCATCAATACCGGCGGTCTCGGCAAGGCGGAGGCCAAGGCCTATCTTGCCGAAACGGAACAGCGCCTCGGTATGCCCGCGGTCGATCCCTTCCGCACCGGCGTCGGACGCATCGTCGATCTCCTGGACTGACCAATCATGCGCAAGCTCACCCTCAATCATGAGATCTGGCCCATAGCGGGCCGCTTCACCATCTCGCGCGGCAGCAAGACCGTTGCCGAGGTCATCGTCGCCGAGATCGCGCAAGGGGATGCCCGCGGCCGCGGGGAATGCGTGCCCTATGGGCGCTATGGCGAGTCCATCGACAGCGTCATGGCACAGCTCGAGAGCCAGAGAGGCGCCATCGAGGGCGGCCTCGACCGTGCAAGGCTGCAGACGGCCCTGCCGCCGGGCGCGGCGCGCAACGCGCTCGACTGCGCGCTCTGGGATCTGGAGGCAAAGCTCGCCCAGCGCCCGGTCTGGGAACTCGCCGGTCTTCCCGCGCCGGCACCCGTCACCACGGCCTATACGCTCAGCCTGGACACCGCGGAGAAGATGGGGGCCGCGGCCAAGGCGCAGGCAGCCCGGCCGCTCTTGAAGCTGAAGCTCGCAGGACCGGATGATCTCGACCGCGTGCGCGCGGTGCGCGAGAACGCACCGGGCGCACGCCTCATCGTCGATGCCAATGAAGGCTGGACCGCGGCCGATTATACGGCGCTGGCGCCCGGGCTCGCGGCGCTCGGCGTGGCACTCATCGAGCAGCCGCTGCCCGCGAGCGCCGACCAGCCGCTTGCCGGCCTCGCCCGGCCCGTGCCGGTCTGCGCCGATGAATCCTGCCACGACAGGGCGAGCCTGGCCCATACCGCGGGACGCTACGATGCGGTCAACATCAAGCTCGACAAGACCGGCGGCCTGACCGAGGCGCTGGCGCTCGGCGCGGCGGCGCGCGTCGCCGGGTATCGCATTATGGTCGGCTGCATGCTCGGCACCTCCCTTGCCATGGCGCCGGCCCTGCTGGTCGCGCAGGGGGCGGAGGTCGTCGATCTCGACGGGCCGCTGCTCCTCGCCAAGGACCGCGCGCCTGGCTTGGTCTATGAGGGCAGCCGCGTGGCGCCCGCCTCGCCGGCGCTCTGGGGTTGAGATGAACCGGATGGGAAGGATGCGGCGGCAAGCTGCAATGGCGATCCTGCTGGCGGCGCTGGCCGGATGCGCCGATACGGGCGGCGGAGACACCACGACCGCGTCGGTCGAGCAGCCGGCGCCGGCGCCCGTCACCTGCCCCGCGAATCTCAGCTATGTGAAGGATCACCTCGTCACGCCCTATCCGAAGCTCGAGGCCTTCATCGGCAAGGATGCTCTGGATGCCACCTTCACCAAATCCGTCGACGACATGATCAAGGACAGCGGCGGCATCGATCCGGCCATCGCCGGCGGCGAGCGCTATGTCGCCGAGTATCAGGAGGTGCTGAAGAACGAGCCCGAGATGCGCGAGCAGTTCAAGAAGAACGGCATGGATCAGGAGTGGATCGACACCTATTTCCTCGCCAACAAGGACGGGCTGACCATCAATCAGGCCTTCGTCGATGCGGTCAAATGCGTGCGCGACCAGAAGAAGGCCGCGCCGGCGACAGAGGACCAGTCCCAGCCCGTCCCCCAGAGCTGATGCCCTGGGACCACAAATTGGGCAATTCCCTGGCAAACAGGGCAAGATTTGTGCATTGCGGTGTCACAAATGTTGCTTCGCAGCATCACTGCCTGCGACAAATTATCTATCTCACTGAGAAAGGGAAATTTTGCTTGAAGGCTGGCGGTCGCCAACCATAATTGTGCAGTGCGTCACCGCGGCCTCGCCGCGTGACGCCTACGCCCGATGGGCGTTTCCTCCCAGAACTTCGGGCCGTCCTTTGGACGGCCCTTTTTTCTGACCGGGGATCCTAGCCTATGCCGCGGCCCGGTGCATCAGCTTTTATCGGCATGGCTTTCAATCCTGAGGCAGCATCCCATCGCCGGGACCCAGCGCGCGCTGCATCAACACGCTGTCGACCCAGCGGCCATATTTGAAGCCGACCGAGCGCAGCACCCCGACGCGCTGGAAACCCAGGGCCTCGTGGAGGCCGATGGAGGCGTGATTGGCGGAATCGCCGATGACCGCGACCATCTGGCGCAGTTTGCGCGCCTCGGCGAGCTCGATCAGCCGGCCGAGGAGCGCCCGGCCGACGCCCCGCCCATGCGCGTCAGGGGCGACATAGACCGAATCCTCGACGGTATGGCGATAGGCAGGCCGCGTCCGGTAAGGCCCCGCATAGGCGAAGCCAAGGAGGCTGGTCGCTTCGAGGCAGGCGATATAGGGCAGGCCCCTCGCCTGCACTTCCCGCCGGCGGCGATCCATCTCGGCCGGATCGGGCGGCGTCTCCTCAAAGCTGGCGAGGCCGGTGGTGACCCAATGGGCGTAGATCCCTGGATGGCTGCGATATGGGAGAGCTCGGCTTCGAGGATCGTGAGCGTCACTTGGGCCGCAGGATCACTCGGCCGCGGCGGCGAGCCCGAAGGGAAGCGTGGCCAGCGATCGGATCAGCTCGCTCATATCCGCGGCGATGCGCCGGAAGCCCGGACCGGGCCTGAGGCTCGCCTCATCGAGATAAAGGCCGCGGTTGACCTCGATCTGGAGGGCATGGACCGCCTCGGCGGGCCGGCCGTAATGCTGGGTGACATAGCCGCCGGAATAGGGATTGTTGCGCGCCACCGTGTAGCCGAGGCGGCGCAGCGTGGTCTCGACCTGTTCGGTCAGCGTCGGCGCGCAAGCGCCGCCGCGGCAATCGCCGAGCACGAAATCGACGCGCTCCCATCCCGTATCGCGTTCCAGCGGCCCGCCCATGGAGGGCATGGAATGGCAATCGATCAGCACGCAGAAACCGAAGCGCCGGCGCGTCGCCTCGACCTCCGCCGCCAGGGTCGCATGATAGGGGCGCCAATAGCGCTGGATCCTGAGCGCCGCCTCGGCGAAGCAGAGCTTTCGTCCATAGATCTCTTCCCCCGTCGCCACCACGCGCGGGATGACGCCGAGCCCCGCGGCGACGCGGGGAGAGGCGGTGTTGGCGCCTGGCGGGAGAGCGTCCTCGAACATCTGCGGATCGAGCTCGACGGGCTCGCGATTGGGATCGACGAAGGAACGCGGAAAGAGCGCGGCCAGAAGCGGGGCGCCGAGGGCGGGCGCTTCGGCGAAGAGCTCGTCGACCCGGCAATCCTCCGAGCGCCGGAGCCCGTCGAGGGCGAGGCGCGAGAGGGCGAGGAAGCTCGCCGGGTAGTCGGTGCCGCTATGGGGCGAGGAAAAAACCACCGCCATGCTTTGCTGGGCGGGGCGGAGAAGCCGGAAGGGCTGGGCGCTCATGGCTTCACGATTACTCCAAGCGCCCAGGCTTGCAAAGCCCCGGCCGCGATGCTATTTGGCGCGCCGACCCATTCGGAATCTCGGGCGCGTAGCTCAGCGGGAGAGCACTACCTTGACATGGTAGGGGTCACAGGTTCAATCCCTGTCGCGCCCACCATCACTCAGCAAAAACGCCGTCTGTCATTCGTGCAGCTCATGATCGTCTGGGCTGATCGCCCCGCTCCTGTCTTGCCGGTCCCGATGCTTCCTTCCGGGCTTGTCGCCCGTTGAAACTCCGCCTCTGCCCATTAAGTGACTATCGAGGGAGGCCAAGGGAGGCAAAGACGCCGGATGGCACTTCGATTCACGCCCGGTCGGGCGATCTACGACCCCAGGCATCGCTGGGTGCGATTCTTCGCGCGCGATGAGCTGCGGCTCGTCCCCTGCGCGGTCACACGCAAAGCCCTGACGGCCGCGGCAAGCCAGGCGGCGCTGGCAAGCGACCACCCGCTCTACATCTACAGCCGGGTCAAGAAGCAGGTGCAGGCCGTGGCCTCGACCAAATACCACGACCATGACCTGGAGGAGGACGGCATCGTGCTGGTGCGCAAGCGCGACCTCGTCCCCCAGTCCCGCACGGGCCTCGCCCATCTCTGAAAGCGCGCCCGTTCGCGAATTTGCCCCCTGAGCCTATGAACGAGGCACCGGCACCGGCGGTCCCGATGGCCGGCGCCTCACCCGCACCGATCCCGCCCAGCTATTTCAGCAACTTGGTCTGGATGTAGCCTTCCTTGTCGCCGACCTTCACATGGGACCAGGCGCCGCCCGAGACCTTCTCGATCACGGTGACCTTGGTACCCTGCTGCAGTTTCTGGAGCAGCTTGCTCGAGGTGCTGGGCTTCTGGCGCAGATTGGCATAGCCGTAGGAGTTCTGGACCGTCATCTCGGTATCGGCCACGGTCAGGGCGGCCGTCTTGGCGGGGGCCGGGGTGGTCGAGATCATGGCCGCCGAGGCGGCGCCGAGGGATGCGGCGAGGACCGCACAGGCCCAGGCTGCCGGCAGGGTCAATCGCATGTCTTTCTCTCCTCTTTCACACGGAATGGTTACATCGGCTTCGCGGTAGAGATAGTCATCGCCGGCTGACGGGAAGCTTGCGGCGAGGTGAAGAACCGGCAATGTTGGAAGGCAGGAAGAAAGAGGCATCGCCTTGAATCTCGATGCGATTCCTGCGGGGCGCAATCCGCCCATCGATCTCAATGTCATCGTCGAGATCCCCCTCGGCGGCGTGCCGGTGAAATACGAGCTCGACAAGAAGTCGGGCGCCCTCTTCGTCGACCGCTTCCTGCATACGGCGATGTACTATCCGGGCAATTACGGCTTCATCCCGCAGACGCTCTCGGAGGATGGCGACCCCGGCGATGCGCTGGTGATCAGCCAGGTGCCGGTGGTCTCCGGCGCCGTCATCCGCTGCCGGCCCCTGGGCGCGCTGGTGATGGAGGACGAGGCGGGCGCCGATGAGAAGATCATCGCCGTCCCGGTCGATGCCCTGCACCCGATGTACAGCAGCCTGCGCTCCTATAAGGAGCTGCCGGGGATCGTCTGCGACCAGATCTCGCATTTCTTCCAGCACTACAAGGATCTGGAGCCGGGCAAGTGGGTCTCGGTCGCGCGCTGGCTCGACGCCGCCGACGCCCAGGTGCTGGTGGTCAAGGCGATGGAGCGGGCGTTGGCGGCCGCCCGCCGCCCCGCCTCTTCCACCGGCAAGGTTGTCCGCCGGCCCCGGAAGAGTTAGGTATTCGCCCTGGAGGGCTCTCATGCGGTTTTGCGCTCGTCTTCTCGTGATCGGATTCGGCGTCGTCCTGGCCGGCTGCGCCGCCTCGACTCCGCTCAAGTCCAATGCGGGACCGAGCCAGGCGAGCGGCGGCACATCCATGTTCGACCCGCCCCTCAGCGTGCCGCCGGGCTTCAATGCCCCGCCGTTGGAGACTCCCGCCTCGGTGACGCCGCCCGCCGCCGGCGATTCCTCCCAACCGCCCGCGACCGGTACGGTAAGCGCGGTGCCCGCTGCCGGCAGCGATGCCTCTCAGCCATCCGCAACCGCGAGCGCAGCGCCCGCCCCGAGCAGCGATACGCTCCTGCCGCCCGTGCCAGGGACGGCGAGTGCCGCTCCCGCTACCGGCGCCGATCCGCTCCAGCCGCCCGCAGGAGGAGTTGCGGGGACCGTCCCCGCCACGGGCAGCGACCCGCTCCAAGCGCCGGCAACAGGGTTGGCGGGCACGGCGCCGGCCGATCTGGGCGCATCCGCGGCGCCGGCGTCCTCGACGAGCGGTTCGACCCCCGGTGAGCAGGCCTTCCTCGACGCGGCCGGGGCGAGCGATGTGGACCCGAATATCCGGGCCGAGATCGACGCGGCCAACCGGGCCGCCGTCAACCCGGCCTTCGTCGACAGCCTGATCTTCGGTCCGAGCACGCCCGCTTCCGCCACTGGCGCGGAGATCAAGCGCAGCACGCCGGGCATGCTCGACACTCTCTTCTAGACGAGCCCTCTCGCGCCGAGGGCTTCCCCACGGCGTCGCTCGCTCGAATCACTCACGAGCGGAAGGCTTCTCCAGCGAGGCGCTTGCCTTTGGCGTCCGCAGCCGTTGCGCGGCCGCCTCTAGGCGTGGCCGTGGGCGTGATGCTTTTTCAGGAAGAAGCCGAGATGGAGCCACCCAGCGCCGGTCTGGATCAGGTCCACGCCCAGGATGATGCCGAGCGCATAGAGGCCGGAGAAGGGCCAGTGGATCAGGATGATCAAGCCGAACAGCAGCGTCAGTACGCCCGAAAGGATGACCCAGCCCTTATGGCCCTCGCCTCTGAGCTGGAAGCCCATCCAGGTGCGGAGGCAGCCGATGATGATGAGGGCGATGGCGAGGATCAGCGTCAGTATGATCGAGGCCGGGATCGGGTCCACCACGGCAAAGAAGCCGCCGATGATGTAGAGCGCACCGGTGATCATCCAGAGGACGGAGCGGCCCCAGC
>DATBBO010000317.1:0-2076 GCA_036270995.1 Dongiaceae bacterium
AGCCGAAGGCCAACAAGGGCAAGAAAAAGGGCGGCCAGGCGGATTCGCTCCTGCCGATGCAATCGGCGAAGGGCAAGTCGCCCGCATAATCGGAGGCGCGCCGGATCTCCGGCGCGAGCCCTGACTGTCCCGATGCGCTCCCGTGGGGTGGGCGCTAGACGGGGGCGCTCGTCTTCTGCGGCCCCATCCTCCCTACCAGCTCGGCAATGGCGGGGTAGTCCGGCTTGCCGCTGCCGAGCAGCGGCAGGCGCTCGACGGGAAGTATGGTTCGGGGCAGGAAGAGCTCGGGTATCCCGGTTGCCCGAGCCTCCGCCATCAGAGCTTCGCGGCTTGCGGCGGCACGATCCGTCACCAGCACGAGCTGCTCGCCCTTGCGGGAATCCGGCAGGGCGACCACGGCGTGGTGGTCGTCGGGCCAGAGTCGCGCCGCCAGGGCCTCCACCGCGGCGAGGGATACCATTTCGCCTGCGATCTTGGCGAAGCGCTTGGCGCGGCCGAGAATGGCGACGAAGCCCTCGCCGTCGACGGCGACGATGTCCCCGGTGTCGTAGACCCCGCCGGCGGGCGGCTCCAGCCGGCCGGGCGCCTCGGGCCGGAGATAGCCGAGCATGAGGTTCGGCCCCTTGAGGAAGAGGCGCCCGCCCTCGGCGATGCCTTCGACCGGTGCCAGATGCCATTCGATGCCGGGAAGGAAGCGTCCTGCGCTGCCCGACTTGAACTGCATCGGCGTGTTGACGGCGATCACCGGCGACATCTCGGTGGCGCCATAGCCTTCCAGGATGCGCAAGCCGAATCTCTCCGCCCAGGCGCGGCGCGTCTCTTCGCGCACCCGCTCCGCCCCGGCGAAGACATGACGGAGGTTGTAGAAGTCATAGGCATTGGCGCCGCGGGCGTAACCAGCGAGGAAGGTATCGGTGCCGAACAGGATGGTGGCATTGGTGTCATAAACCAGCTGCGGCACTAGGCGAAAATGCAGCGGCGAGAGATAGAGGAAGGTCTTCACCCCGGCCAGGAGCGGCAGCAGCAGCCCGCCGGTGAGACCGAAGGAGTGGAAGATCGGCAGCGCATTGAACACCATGTCCTTCGGGGTGAAGTCGATCAGCGCGCCCATCTGATAGCGGTTGGCGAGGATATTGGCATGGCTCAGAACCACGCCCTTGGGCGTGCCTTCCGAGCCGGAGGTGAACAGGACCACGGCCGCATCGTCTGGGCCGACAGCACGGGGCGCGAAGAAATGGGGGCAGCGAGCCTGGGCCAAGGCAGCCAGCCTTCGGAGCTGGCCGATTCCTGCAGCGAGATCCTCCAGGTAAAGAAGGCGAGCCTCCTCGCCGAGGCGCTGGGCCGCTGACTCCAGCCTAGCGGCCGTCAGGAAGGCGCGCGAGGTCACGACCGTTCTGAGCTCCGCCGCGCGGGCGGTGGCGCTCATGCCCGCCGCGCCGGAGGTGTAGTTGAGCAGCGCCGGCACCCGGCCCCGGGCGATAAGGGCGAAGAAGGCGACCGCCGCCGCGGCTGAATTGGGCAGAAGCAGGCCGACCCGCTCGCCGGGCCTCGAGACGGCGGCGAGCGCATGGCCGACGGCAAAGCTTCTCGCCAGCAGCTGATTGTAGGTCAGGGATGCGCGGCCGATATCCTCGACGATGTCCTGGTCACCGCCCTGGAACTTGCGCGCCTCCAGCAGGGCTGCGAACAGGCTCCGGCGATGGTCCGAGGTGGCAAAGATCAACTTTGTCATCACATCGTAGAGCTTGAGGCCGATTGCCCGGCGTCGCGCGCGGCCGCGAAGTGCCGGCTCGACCTCGAGCCTCTGCGGCGGCATCAGCGTGAGGGTGATCTTGGGGAACCAGCGCACCCGCACCTTGCCCGTGATCCGAGAGAAGGGCGTGTATTGGGCGCCGTCGATCCGCAGTGGAAGGACCATGGCATCGGACTTGTCGGCGACCATGACGGAGCCCTCATAGATCTTCATCAGCGCACCGGTGACGGTGATGCGGCCTTCCGGGAAGATCACGCAGGGCTGGCCCGCCGCCACCACCTTGATCAGGGCGCGGGTGGCGAGCGGGCGCGTCGGATCGATGG
>DATBBO010000318.1:0-2454 GCA_036270995.1 Dongiaceae bacterium
GCGGGAGATAGGTGTGATCGCGAAAGGCTTCGGCCAACTCCGCCCGCGAATCGTGATTGCCCGGCAGCAAGAAAAGCGGTAGCGCGAGGGGTGCCAGCAGCCGGCGCAGATGGGCGTATTCCGCAGCCCCTCCGGCATCGACGAGATCGCCGGTCGCCACGACCACATCCGGCCGCGGATCCAGGGCGCCGAGGCGGGCCACGGCGCGCGCCAGGCAGGCGGCCGTATCGACGCGGCCAAAGGCCAGACGCCCGGGCGGCAGAATATGGAGATCGGTGATCTGGGCGATCAGCATGGCATGAAGGGGCAGCTTACCCCCGCCATGTTCCAGAGCAATGACATTTGCCGCTCGAGATGCGGCGCCCGTCGATGAGCCCGTCGAGGGCGCCCGGGATCATGGCTCCGTGTTGACGGTGCAGGTCACCTTCACCTTCGCGCAGATGCGGAGCACGTTCTGGAGGGCGAAGGGGACGGGCGAGGTTTCGCCCGGCTGGATCACCGAGGCGATGATGAGTTGGGTCAGCTTGTCGCCCAGCGATATCACATGGACGCCGGCGCTCTTCTTGCCGTTGGAGACTTCGACGCTTCGCGCGGCATCGTTGCGCTGCAGATAGCGGTAGTCGGAATGCTCCGCCACTGTTGCGATGACGGTGTCATAGACCCGCTGGGCCGGTGCATCCAGGGTCACGACCGCGATGTCGTAGCGCGGCGCCTGAGGTTGGGCGGGGTCCGGCGTTCCGACCATGCTGTCGATCCTGCCGATGACCTTGCGTCCTAGCAGCAGCCATTGCGCATCGGCCATGCCCGCGGGGAGCGCGGCGAAGGCAAGGGCGATGATCAGGCATCGGGAGATCGAGCCGGCGGACATGACATATCCCCCCTTTGATCGGGCGACCTCCAGTGTAGCTGTCGCCACGGGCCTTCGCCATTCGGCGCGATCTCCGCTAAAGTCCGGGGCTGGGGCGCCATGGAGGGGAGACGCGGGTGCACGAAAGCGTGCTGCAAGTGATCCAATCCTTCAGCCATGCGTTTCTGTTCGTGGCCCTGGCGCTCTTTCCCATCGTCAACCCCCTCGGCATGGCGCCCATCTTCCTTTCCTTCACCAACGGGATCGACGACGCGACCCGCGGCCGCCTCGCCCGGATCATCGCCTATAACAGCTTCCTGCTGGCGACGACCTCATTGCTGGTCGGCTCCTACGTGCTGCGATTCTTCGGGCTGAGCCTGCCGGCGGTGCAGATCGGCGGCGGGTTGCTGGTGGCATTCACCGGCTGGCGGCTCCTCAACCGCGGCTTCGAACCGGAAGAGCACCACGGGCCGGCCCATTCCGCGGAGACGATGATGGCGAGCGCCTTCTATCCGCTGACCATGCCTCTGACGGTGGGACCCGGTTCGATTGCGGTCATGCTTACCATCGGTAGCAACGCCCCCAGCGCGCTGACCGAGCCCACCTCGGCCCTGCTGCAAGCCGCCGGTGGGCTTGCCGGCGTGGCTGCGGTCTCGTTCTCGATCTATCTCTGCTACCGCTATGCCGACCGGATCCTCAACCGTTTCGGGCAGAGCGGCATCAATGCGATGCTGCGGCTCTCGGCCTTCATCCTGCTCTGCCTCGGGGTCCAGATCATGCTCAACGGGTATCGCGCGGTTTTGGCCGGAAACGCGTAAGGCCGGCTGGGACCAGGACTGCGCCTGAGGTAAAGTCGCTTGTGGTTAATTGGGAAGGGGACATCCATGCGCCGGATATTCATCTCGCTTGCCGTCGCCCTCGTGCTCGTCCTGGGCGCCCTGCCGCTGGCTTGGAGCCAAGCCAACGGCAAGATCACCGTAAATGTGATTGGCTTGCGCAACGACAATGGCGTTGTGCGCTGCGGCCTCTACAATTCGCCGGATGGCTTCCGCAAGCCCGGCAAGGAATTCCGTGGGGTGGTGGCGAAGATCAGTGGCAAAACGGCGGCCTGCGTCTTCGATGACGTGCCCCCGAATGTCTATGCGGTCGCCCTGTTCCATGCCGAGAAGAACGAGCAGCAGATCACCTACGGCTTCTTCGGCGCGCCGGACCAGGGCTACGGCTTCTCCAATAACCCCGACACGAGTTTCGGCCCCGCCAGCTTCCGCGAAGCTTCTTTCACCTATGGCGGTGGCGACATGTCGCTGTCGGTGAAGGTGAAGTACTAGGCCTTTACACCGTCTTCCGCCTCGGCCCTTTCCCCTCGCCCCGGAACAGGGGAGAGGGCCGCGGTGAGAGGCCCTGCGAGGACCGACTTGGCCGGGCACCACCGGCCGCCGCCGTCGGCTCGCTTTCCCGCTTCAAAGCGGGAGAAGCGAAGAACAGCGCCCGCTCAGCGGAAGGGACCCCTACCCCTCATGGGGCCGCAGGAGTGCCCGGGAGATGATGTGCCGCTGGATCTCCGAGGTGCCGTCCCAGATCCGCTCGACCCTGGCGTCGCGCCAGAG
>DATBBO010000319.1:0-4886 GCA_036270995.1 Dongiaceae bacterium
CCGGCGCCCAGCATGGCGATCACCCCCTCCTTGCCATGTTCGGATACGACAGTGAGGTTGATCTTGCCCCTTTGGATGTAAAAGACTGCATCGGCTGGGTCTCCCTGCCGGAACACATTCTTTTTCGCCTGATAATTGGCCGTGGATCGTCCGGCTCCGGCCGACGTCAGGAATGCCTGGGCATCAAAGCGGGGCACCGTCGTCGCCACGGCAGCCTTCCACGGCTTGCGCGGCCCATTCGTCTTCCTCGATACCTGCATGGGCAGCTCATCACAAAATCGCCGGACGGGCATCTCATCGCCGGTCGACAGCGCGACCCGATGCCTGGGCTTGACTGCCACCCGACGCTACCGCGATGCGATCCACGGTTTCAGACCATCGAATGCCCGCGCGGCCATCGATCCTGAGATTCAGTGGAAAGAGCCGACAATCTCGAGCCACGTGCTCGCCAGCAATGTCATTCTAACCGAAATACTGCCTTGATCCATCAGGATTCAAGACGATGCGCGGCTGGTCTTCGTCAGGCCACGGGAGATCGCGCACTGTTCAAGTGTATACAGCGGCGACCCCGGTGGCGCGCCAAGATGGAATCATAGGAGGCGCAAATCCAGGAGGCGGCGGTGGAATCCAAATGCGTCGAGCTCGCAGATTTCGAGCGCCTTGAGAAGGATCACCGGGAGTTGAAGGCCCAGCTCGCGACGCTTACGGCGGTCGTTGGCGGAATCACCACCGCTGGCGCCGTCGACTTCCAACGTCTTGAGGAATGTGTGAACTATGCCTTGAAGAGCGTTCGCCCTGGCGCTCGGCCAGTCTTGTTTCCGAAGACGGCTGCCGTCCTTGAGGACTTGGAAGAGATGCGGAAAGCCCTCAAAATCGAGAAACGGAAGAGCCTTGGCCTAAAAGCGGCACGTCCGAAATCGCCGAGTTCCAGGGTTCATGATTGATCGGAAACTTGAATCACATCGCACCGCTCTCGGGAATCCCTTATTGGGTACGGACCCTAGTACTTCACCCGCACCTTGAAGGTGAGCTTGGCGGAGCCTTCGGGGGGGATGGTGACGTCCCAATTGGCAGTGGAGGCATCGGCCTTCACATGGGGGGCGCTTTCGGAGAGCACCGTCCAGTCACCGGGCAGGTACTGGGACATGGTTACCGTCACCGGCTCCTTCTTGGCGTTCTTGAACTCGACCTCATAGGCGCTCTCGTAGATCTCGTCGGCGATGGTCGAGAAATCGGTCTGCTTGCCCCG
The DNA here is from genome assembly GCA_036270995.1 of Dongiaceae bacterium. Lineage (GTDB taxonomy): Bacteria > Pseudomonadota > Alphaproteobacteria > Dongiales > Dongiaceae > DASXQK01. Next base: position 1,250 of record DATBBO010000319.1, read on the forward strand.
CGCCGTGATGTCGAAGGCCTGGCCGAGGACCAGCTTCACCGTCTCGTTCTTGGGCGTGTGGTCGATGGAATCCTCGCCGACGAAGATCGCATTGCCGGCGTTATCGGCCTTGTAGACGCGCACGATTCCCTTGGGCAGCGGGATGCCGAGCTTCGAAGCCTCGGTGTTCTCGAAGATGAGCCGCACATCGGCATTGACGCGCTGGCCCTCGCCGTAGCGGGAGTTGAAGTTGTTCACCACATTGTCGAAGCGATATTCCTTGTGCACCGGCACGCCATGGCCGGTCAGCAGCTCCACCTGCTTGGTCTGGTTCTGCGCGATGGTGGTCGGCCGGTCCAGCGTATAGAGATGATATTCGAACATCGCCTGCTCGGTCATGGCGGGCTGCGCCGGCGCGGCTTCGGTCATGGCCGCCATGGGCAGCTGCTTCGCCATCGCCTGCTGCACCTGGTTCACCTCGCCGGCGACGAGCTGCAGCTTGGCATTGCGATAGGTCGTGCCGCTGGTATTGGTGAGCGTGACCCAGCCCTTGAGCTCGATGCTGCTCTCGTCGGGGGAAAGCTCGGCGACATAATCGGCGCTCCAGCCGAGGCCGCCGGTGAGATAGGCGAGCTCGACGGGGACCTTGCCCTCGGCCGCGCTGGTGAGCTTGGTGATGAGCGTCGGGCGGGAGCGCAGATTGGGCGGCACCTGGGAGAAGACGATGCGCCCCGGCACGCTGGTCTCGATGCGATCGCCGATCTGCAGCACGACGCCGTCGGCGACGCTCAGCACCTTGGCCTCCTGCACGATCTCATCGCCGGTATCGGGATCGATGCGGATCACCCGGACCGTGCTGCCGACGGATTTCTCCAGGAGCTTCTGCGGCGTCAGAAGGTCGAAGTCGAAATTCTGCTCCAGCACGTCGAGGGGACCGGCGCTCGATTTCAGCAGCGCCGTCTGCGGGCGGATCTGGCCGCTGACATCGATGAAGGCGATGTCGTTCTCGCCCTTCACCAGCGGGATCGTGCGCTGGTCGCGCACCAGGGCCAGATCCTGATTGTAGATGGTGACCGCGATGGCGGTCTGATCGTCCAGGGTCACATTGGTCTCGTCCGCCAGACCGGCGGTCGAAAACGCCAGCAGGCCGGCAGCGGCAAGCCCGGCGGCGGTCAGGCGGATTCGGCGCATGGAACTCCCCTTCGGTGATGACCTTGCAACCATTGGCCGAGAATCCGGCGGAACTTTGACCACCGCGGGGCATTCTTGGCGCAGTAACGCTTTCGCGTCATGATCGCGCGGGCGAGGACGCAGAGCAAGATCGGGTCAGCTTGGATCAAGCTGACCCCGTGAATCCTGCTCTGATTTATAGGCTTGGAGCCTGATTCACGTCTCAAGCCGAACGGGCTTGAGACGATCAGGCTCTGGGGCAAGAACAGGCGCCAGGAAGGCGACAAGGCCAGGAAGGCGACAAGGACAGGCGGCATGACCTCGGCAAAGTCGCGGACGCTCTCCAACCGGTTCGAAGCGATCGGCCGATCTTCCGGGCTGAGGCGAGGCTCGGCGATGTCCGGGCTCGATGGCTGGCTGGCGGCCGCCATCGCCATCCTGGCGGTCGCCGCGCTCACCCTCGCGCTCCGGCCCGATGCCACCGTCTTCATGAAGCCGTTCAGCGAGGATGGCTATTACAGCCTCGCCGTCGCCCGCAACATCGCCGCCGGCCATGGCCTGACCATCGACGGCGTGACCCAGACCAACGGCATCCAGCCCCTGCTCACGGTCATCCAGGCCGGGCTCTTCTGGATCGCCGGCGGCCATGATCTGATCGCGCTCCGCCTGGTGCTCATCCTCTACTGGCTGCTCTATCTCGGAACCGGCGCGCTCCTCGGCTGGATCGCGGCCGAGGCGCTGCCCGATGCCGCGGGGAAGCTGACGCGCGCGCTCGCGACCGCCCTCATCTATCTCGGCGCCAGCTATCTCTTCCTCCACCACTTCAACGGGCTCGAGACGGGTCTCCTGCTGTTCCTGCTGGCCGCGGCCTGGCGCTATCACCAGGCGGGCGCGGCGGAAAGCTGGACGGGCCTCGCGCTCTTCGGCGCGCTGCTCGGCCTGGCGGTGCTGGCGCGCATCGATGCCAGCTTCCTGGTCGTCTGCCTCGCCGCCTTGGAGCTCTGGCGCTGGCGCCGCCAGAGCCTCATCCATGGGCTTGCGCGCGGCGCGCTGCTCGGCCTCATGGCGCTGCTCGTGTCATCGCCCTGGTGGGCCTACAACATCCTCGTCTTCGGTTCGCCCATGCCCATCAGCGGCACGGCAACCCAGCATTGGGCGCTGGACTCATTCCGGCTCGGCTGGTTCCTGTGGGGCCTCGCCATGGGCAGCTTCCCCTGGCTCTTCGGCGGCGCGGCCGAGGGCCTGGCGCTCAACCTCATCCGCCTGCCCCTCTATGCTCTCACCCTCTGGATCCTATGGCAGGTCTATCGCCGCCTGCCGACCGCGACCCGCGACTTCGCGCTCGCTCTCGGCGCGGCGGTGATCCTGCTCGGGCTCTATTACTGGCTCTCCTCCATCGCCTATTGGTTCTATTCGCGCTACCTGACGCCCATGGCGCTGCCGGTCGCCCTCGGGCTCGGCATCGCGCTGGCCGGGCTGTTGGAGCGCCGGGCGCAACTGCTCGCAGCAATCGCGCCCCTCCTACTTGTGCCGGTGATCGGGCTCGCGGCGCTCGCCTGGTCGGGCAGCGGCGTCTACGGGACGATCATGTTCTGGGACCAGGTGCTGCTGGTGCGCGAGTCCGTGCCGGCGGGAGATACCGTCGCCGCCGGCCAGTCCGGCACGCTCAATTTCTTCCGGGCCCATGTGGTCAACATGGACGGCAAGGTGAACCCCGAGGTCTTCGCCTATAAGGGCCATCTCTGGGACTATCTCGCCCGGAAGGACATCCGCTGGTTCGCCGACTGGCCGGTCTATGTCGAGCGTGTACTCGGCCCCGATCCCGCCGCCCATGGTTGGAAGCTGGTCGGGCGGCGGGCGAATTTCATGCTCTACCGGCGCGAGGGGATGTGAGGGCCGTCTAGAGCCGCCTCGGCCCATCGGTTTGAATCGGGCGCCGCACGCCCCCATATGATCCGGCGCCGCAACCGTTGCGCGTAGCGCGCCACCGATCATGAATGAGACCGACACGGCATAGAGGGGACAATGACCATGTTCAACGCTCTTGGAGTCGAACGGATCAGGGATCCCCTCATCCTGCTCGCCCGCCTCCTGATGGTGGCTCTGTTCGTCATCTTCGGTTGGCAGAAGCTGACGGGCTATGACGGGACGATCGCCTATTTCACCCAGGCCGGCGTTCCGCTGCCCTCACTGGCGGCGCCAATCGCGGTGATCATGGAGCTAGGGGTGGGCATCGCGATCGCGCTCGGACTGCTCACCCGGCCGCTCGCGATCCTGCTGGCGCTGTACACGCTGGCGACGGCCTCATCGGGCATCACTTCTGGACCATGTCAAGCCCGGACCAGCTCGAGGCCGAGATCAACTTCCTCAAGAACCTCAGCATCATTTCCGGCCTGCTGCTTCTGTTCATAACGGGCGCGGGTCGATTCTCCCTGGATGCAATGCTCGGCCTGGATTTCGATCCGCGGTCCAGAATCCCAGCCAGCCG
>DATBBO010000320.1:0-4718 GCA_036270995.1 Dongiaceae bacterium
AAGCGCGTGGTGACGCCGTCACCCTCCTTGACCACGCTGCCCTCTTCCACGAGCCCGCCGAGACGCACGGCATGGCCGGCGGCCTCCGGCTTCGCCAGAAGATCGGTGGGGCTGTAGAAGAAGACCAAACTGTCCTGGAAGGCGGAGAGCACGAGGGCGGTGGCGCTGCCCAAGAACACCAGGCCGATCGCGACATAGAGCATGCGCCGGCGCTTGCGGGTCATCTTGCCGCCTGTTCGCCGATCGAAGCCCTGCGGCGCTGACGGCGGGCCTCGAGCTCGGCCAGCGCCGTCTCGCGCCGGCGGAGCGTGCGCAGCGTCGTGACAACCTGGCCGATCATCACCGCGGCGGTGACGGCGAGCGCGGACCAGACATAGGCCCAATATCCGCCCATGGCGAGGTAGGTTTCGATCCTGTCCATGGCCGCCAAACTAGCCGATCGCGCGACGGCGCGCTCAGCGACCGGCCGCCGCAGCCACGGCACGGAGCCGGGCGGCGAGGAACTCCGAGCGCACCCGGATCAGCAGCAGGCTGATGAAGAACAAGGTGAAGCCGAGCGCCGAGATCATCAGCGGGATCAGGATGGAGGGATCGATGGTGGGCCCGCCCATGCGGAAGATGCTCTCCCCCTGGTGCAGAGTGCTCCACCCGTCGACGGAGAATTTGATGATCGGCACATTGATGAAGCCGATGATGGCGAGGATGGCGGCGGCCTTGTTGCCGCGGCTTTGATCATCGAAGGCATTCAAGAGCGCCATATGGCCGAGATAGAGGAAGAAGAGGATGAGCATGGAGGTGAGGCGGGCATCCCAGACCCAGTAGGTGCCCCACATGGGTCGGCCCCAGAGCGAGCCGGTGACCAGCGCGATGAAGGCGAATCCCGCTCCCAGCGGGGAAGAGGCCCGGGCGATCAGATCCCCCAGGGGGTGACGCCAGATGAGGGCGCTGGCGCTGGCGAGCGCGATGCAGGTGTAGATGAACATCGCCATCCAGGCCGCGGGGACATGGATGTAGATGATCCGGACCGCCTCTCCCTGCTGGTAGTCCGGCGGCGCGAAGACGAAGCCCCAGACGAGGCCGATGGCGAGGCACAGGATGGCGCCCGCGGTCGTCCAGGGCAACAGAGCCGCGCCAAAGCGCATGAAGCGGCCGGGATTGGCGAAACGATGCATGATCGGCCGATATATAGGCCGCGAGCGACCGGAAGGCAAAGCCACCGGACTGGCGCGGCCTTGCCCTAGCTCGGCTTTGCTTTGTAGGGGGCGCAGATCTGCTCGACCGAGGGGTTGGCCTCCGGCACCCGGCCGCCGACTGCCGTGACGATGGCCTTGTAATCCGGGGATTGCAGGACCATCGCCTTGCCGAGGACGATCAGCTCGTCGACCTGCGCGCGGGGCAGGGTCCAGCTCGTCGCCATGCCCTGGAAATGGGCCCGGCAGCCGGGATCGGCGATGAAGTCGAAATCGACCATGACCAGGGATTTCGGATTGAAGGGGCCGTCCACCAGCTGGTCGATCTTGCCCAGGAGCTGATAGCTCGTGGAATCGATCGGCGTGCCGATGGTCGTCAGGAGGGTATCGAAGATGCCCGGGGGCCGGGCGCTCTGGCCGAAATCATTGGCCGCCTGGCCGCGGGCATTGACGACCAGAAGCAGCAGCTTGTCGGCTTTCCCCGTATTGGCCCAGTTCAGGAATGATGGGGATTCGCTGGGCGAGGTCAGCAGCGTGAGCGGGACCGTCAGGCCCAGATTGTCCGCAATCCCCCCATCGAGGAGCTGGACATAGGTCTTGTTCCCTTCGCGGTTGAGATAGGTGAGCGCCACGGTTCCACGCCGATACCGCGCCAGGTTCTGGGCCGCGGGATAGCCGACGCCTTGGGCCGTATCGGCACCGAGGTCATTGGCCAGGCGGCGTGGCACGGGGCCGTTTTCCGTCATGATCCAGCCCGTGCCGGGGGTGGCGGTGGCCTGGCGCTGGGCCGGGCAGGGCGCGCGGTTGCGGATGGTGAGCGCCGAGAGGGCGACGGGAAAGGCGGCGGAGGCGGCGACCGCGTCGGCGATCTTGAGCTCGGCGAGATCGGCGCAGATGAGGTCGAACTGGTCCTGGTTGAAGGAGAAGACGCTGCCGCTCGCCATGTCTGCGGCGTTCAGGACCACATAGGGGCGGCGGCCCCGCCCCGGCTGTTCGGCGGCAATCAGGTCCGCATAGGTCTTCCCGTGGAAGACCTTCTCATCGAGATAGCCCTCCAGGATATCGATCCGCGGATAGGCGAGCTGGGCCGGATCCAGCAGCGTGCGCCAGATCAGGCTGCTCATCACGTCGCTATGGAGAAACTGTGCCTCGAGATCGCCGAGCCCGTCGACGCCGCCAAGCGCGAAGTAGGCCGCCGTCACGCTGCCGCCCGATACGGAGGAGACGAGATCGATCTGGCTCGCCAGCGGCAGCGTCCCATCGCCCGCTTTGACCGGCGTCTCCGCAAGCGCGCGCAGCGCCCCGTCGGCCAATGCCGCTGCCCGTGTGCCGCCCCCGGAGAAGGTCAGGATCACGACGGTCTTGTCGATCGTTTTCGGCGCCTTTTGGTCCAGCACCGCATAGCGATAGCCCGTGTTCTGGTCGATGCGGCTGAGCTCGCTCGTGCGGACCGGCGAGGCGCAGGCCGCCAGCAGCAGGAGCGCCGCCGCGAGGGACCAGTCGAGCTTCATTGGGAGGGCGCGGGTGGTGGCACGGGGTTGAGGGTCACGAGAACTGGATTGCTGCCCGCATTGCCGGGCGAGGCGATGATCACGGAGGTCCTTTGCCAGGTGACGAGGAAGTCGGCATCGATGGTCTCGAAGGTGTTCAGGCCCGCCTCGGTCCTGAAGGGTGTGCCGACGGCGCCGGCGATGTCGATGTAATTGCCGTCGACATAGACCGGCGTTCCGATGCCGCTGCCGTCGCTCCGGACGACCTTGACCCAGCACAAGGCCATGATGCCCCCCCGCCTCGAGCCGTTCGGCTGTCCCCCATCGGGCCTTGCGCCCCAACGGCTTCGAACGCAGCAGAAGCTATAGGGGATTCCCGTTAATGAGCGGTGAGCGGCTGGAACTGGTCACTCCCGCGGCAGCAGGCCGCCCAGGACACGGCGAAGCTCGGGCAGGTCGAAGGGCTTGCTGAGGCGCGGGATCTGACGAAAGGCGGGGGGAAAATCCCGCTCTCCATAGCCGGTCATGAAGGCAAAGGGGATGCCTTTGACCTGCAAGGCCTCGGCTAGGGGAAAGCTCGCAACGCCGTGCAGGCTGACGTCCAGCAGAGCCGCATCGGGCGCCGCCTCCTGGGCCAGCGCCAGGGCGCTGGTCAGCTCGCCGACCGGCCCGAGGACGCCATAGTTCAGCTCCATCAGCATGTCCGCGAGCATCATGGCGACCAGCTCTTCGTCCTCGACCACCAGCACCTGGCGCGTTGCCATGGCGACAGCGCCCCCTCAATCCGCCTGTCTGACCTGGATCTCGACCCGGCGTCCCGCGGCGTCGTCACCGGGCGGGGCCGCCGCGAGGATCGAGACCTGGGTCTCCGGGGGCAGGCCGCTGCGGACGAGGCCGGCATAGACCGCATCGGCCCGGGCCCGGGAGAGCGCGCCATCGGCCTTGCTTCCGGCCCCGGTATCCGACCAGCCGCTAATCGTCACTCCGGCATGGGGATGGCGCGCCAGATATTGCGCGACCGCCTTGAGTTTGGGCTGCTCACCGGTCGGGATCGTGGCGCTGCCCGGCGCAAACTGCAGCACGGCGGTCAGCGCCGCGGGCCCCGTCGCAAGGCCGGAGGTCTGACCTTTGCCCTGCTGCTGCTCCAGCTTGGCGATCCGGTCGCGCAAGGGGTCCAGGATGCGGTTGAGGGCCGCCTCGGCCTGGCGGCGCTGCTCGGCCGCCTGATCCGCCATGTCACTCGCCCGGTTGCTGATGTTGATATTAGCGGGGCTGTAGCTGGGCAGGCTGGCGAGCTCGCCTCGCGCCGCATCGGCCGCTTGCGCCAGCCGCGCCGCCTCATAGCCGTGATAGATGAGGGCGCCCACATCGCCGTCGAAGGTCTGCTGCACATCGGACTGGATGATCGCCGCCTGTTGCTCATGGTCGGGCGGCGTCTCGCAGCCAGTAAGGATGCAAATGCAGGAGAGAATGGCTGGAAGCGCACGGCGCATGGATCGACCCCCGATACTCGGACCCCCGCGGGCATTATGGCCCATTGGCGGGGAAGGATAGGCTCGCGCCCGGCCGCAGGTCCAGGCGGCCATTCGAGGAAGGCTATTCGAGGGCCAGGCGAAGCGCGGCCGCGCCCGCCCAGGGCGCCAATGGGAGGGCGGCGAGAAGATAGGCGGCGAGAATCATCAGATGCGGCTGGGCCGCGAGGCCGCTAGCGGCCGCATTGACAGCCGCGACGCCGAAGATCAGCACCGGTATGTAGAGCGGCAGGACGAGGAGGGGCAGCAGCACCGCCCCGCGCCGGGCGCCGAGGGTCAGCGCCGCTCCGACCGCCCCGACCAGGGTCAGCGCCGGACCGCCCAGGGCCAAGGCCGCGACCAGCACCGGGATCGCTGCCGGCTCCAGCTGGAGAACCAGCGCCAGCACCGGGGCCGCCAGGAGCAGCGGCAGACCTGTCGCCAACCAATGGGCCAGCGCCTTCGCGAGGAAGCTCCAGGCGAGAGGCAGGGGGCTGAGGGCGAGCTGCTCCAGCCCGCCATCCTCG
>DATBBO010000321.1:0-10509 GCA_036270995.1 Dongiaceae bacterium
GCCCGATGGCGGATTGATCGGGCTCGGCAGATCGCCCTTCAGCATGATGCGCTCCCGCCTGGCCCGCGGGTCGGGGATCGGCGCGGCATCGAGCAATGCCCGGGTATAGGGGTGGCGCGGCGCGGCATAGAGCTCGGCCGCCGGGGCGATCTCCATGACATGGCCGAGGTAGAGGACGATCACCCGGTCGCAGATGTATTCGATCACCGACAGATCATGGCCGATGAAGAGGATCGCCAGCCCCATCTCCTCCTGCAGATCCTGCAGCAGGTTGATGATCTGGGCCTGGATCGAGACGTCCAGCGCCGAGACCGGCTCATCGGCGACGATGAAATCGGGGCTGACGGCGAGCGCACGCGCAATGCCGATGCGCTGGCGCTGGCCGCCCGAGAACTCATAGGGATAGCGCTCGATCGCAGAGGCCGGCAACCCGACTTTGTCCAGCAGATGCCGGATTCTTTGGGGCCGCTCCCAGCGCCGGCCGATGCCGTGGAGATGGAGCGCCTCGGCCAGCATGTCTCCGACGCTCATCCTCGGATTGAGGCTCGCATAGGGGTCCTGGAAGATGATCTGCATGTCGCGGCAGAGCGCGCGCAGCTCGGATTTCTTCAGCGCCGTGACGTTGGTGCCCGCAAACCACACCTCGCCCGAGGTCGGCTCGATCAGCCGCAGGATGGCGCGGCCCAGCGTGGTCTTCCCGCAGCCGGACTCGCCGACCAGCCCCACCACCTCTCGCGCGGCGATCGTGAAGGAGACGCCGTCCACCGCCCGGATGCCCCCGGTTTGGCGGAAGAGCCGCGTCCGGCTGGGGAAATGGACCTTCAGATTCTCGACGGCGAGCAGCGGCTCGCTCACAGCTCTCTCCACCGGATGCAGCGCGAGCCCTGTTGCCGGTTGATGGCCTCCATCGCCGGAACGGCTGCGCGGCAGGCCTCCAGCGCAAGATCGCAGCGCGGGGCGAAGGCGCAGCCCGGCGGCGGGCGGCGCGGATCGACCACGCTGCCCGGGATCGCCTTCAGCCGCTGACGGCCCTTTTGCCGGCGCAGGGCATGATCGACCGCCGGCAAGCTGGCGAGAAGGCCTTGCGTATAGGGGTGCCGTGGTGCGGCGAACAGGCTGTCGACATCGGCCTGCTCGACGACCCGCCCCCCATACATCACCTCCACTTTGTCGGCGATCTCGGCCACGAGGCCGAGATTATGGGTGATGAACAGGATTCCCATCCCGATTTCCCGCTGCAGGCGGCGCATCAGCTCCAGGATCTGCGCCTGGACTGTCACGTCGAGGGCCGTGGTGGGCTCATCGGCGATGAGAAGGGCGGGCCGGCAGGCGAGCGCCATGGCGATCATCACGCGCTGGCGCGTGCCGCCCGAAAGCTGGTGCGGATAGCTCTCGGCCCGCCGCCGCGCCTCCGGTATCTCCACCAGGGACAGCATCTCCACGGCGCGCCGCCAGGCCTGGGCGCGGTCGACCCTCCGATGCAGCCGTACGGCCTCGGCGATCTGATGGCCGACGCTATGCGCCGGATTGAGGCTCGTCATCGGCTCCTGGAAGATCATGGAGATCTCATTGCCGCGGATGGCGGACATCGCCGTTTCGTCCAGCGCGGCCAGATCCCGGACAACGCCGTCGCGGCAGCGGAAGCGGATCGCGCCGGCGGCAATGCGGCCGCGCGGGGCACGAATCAGCCGCATCACCGAGAGGCTCGTCACCGATTTCCCGGAGCCGCTCTCGCCCACCAGCGCCACGGTCTGGCCGGCATCGACCCGGAGATCGACGCCGGCGACGGCGCGGATGCGCCCGTTCTCCGTCGTGAATTCCGTCACCAGGCCGCGGATGTCGAGCAGCGGGTCCGTTGCGGATCCGGCAGGACGCCCGGGAGGCGCCGACATCAGGTGAGCTTGCCTGCGAGCTGCATCTCGCTCTCGACCCAGGCCACGGGGACGTGGCCGTGGCCGATCAGCTCATCATGGAACGAGCGGGTATCGCCGCGCCAGCGCGATCGAAGCGCCTTGATCTTTTCCACCCCCGTCCAATACATCAGCCGGCTCGCCGGAAAGATCGAGTTGCGCGTGATCTCGCCATCGACCCGCGCGGGCGCGAAGCCCGCGTCTTCGCGGTAGAACCGGCGCGCCTCGTCGAGCGACCACTCCCCGGTATGGAGGCGGATGTCCACCAGAACGCTTGCCGCGTTGCGCCGCTCGAAATGCTTCAGGAGCAGGCGCTCCCCCGGAGTATAGAAATCCGGCACCTCCATCAGCAGGTCCTCGGCGTAGCAGGCCCAGCCCTCGACCATGGTGCCGGCGGAAAGAAAGGCGATGCCTGCGGCGCAGTCCGTACCGGCGAGCCGGGCGAGCCGCGAGGACGCCTGCCGGGCCCGCGCATTCTGGGTGTGATGGCCGATGCTGCCATGATGCACGGCGTGGATGGCTTTGACCGTCGCATGGTTCTGCGCCCTGAGATAGGCGGCCTCGTCTTGCGGCGGGGAGGCCACCCAATAGACACTGCCCGAACCGGGCCGGCCGGCGGGTGGCGACCGGTAGAAGAGGAAATAGAGATCCCCGGCAAGGCTGCGGAATTCCGGCGACAGGCCCCGGTACTCCAGGCCATAGCCGGTTTCCGGCGTCACGAGCGCCGCCCCTTCGGCCATCGCCCGATCGTGCCAGGTCCGGTAGCTCTCCAGCACCGCGCCGGCCGTCGGCGGGTGCAGGCTTGCCAGGCCATCGACCTGCTCCCGCCAGGAGCGCTCGGGGTCGATCCTTGCCGCCATTTCGGCCAGTTCTGCGCCGGCCTCTTCGAAGGCTATCTCGCCTTGGCGCAACAGCGCTTCCGGCGAGAGATCGAGGCCATGGGCTTCGCGAATCAGGAGGGAGAGATGCGCTGTCCCGGCGGCCGGATCGCGATCCTCCAGACCATCGATCGCAGCGGCGAAGGCCCGCGCGCTCCGCGCCGCCGCCGCCGCGGGACCCGCCCAGTCGGTGGTCCAGTCCGGATGCCGGCGGAGATCCCCGCTCAGGAATGCGGCGAAGACCGCGGCTTCCCGCTTTGCCCGCTCGACCCACCCGCGCGGGGCCGAAGCAGCTTGGAGGCGGGCCTGGCCATCCGACAGGAAGTCCGGAATGGCGCGGAGCCTCGCCGCCACGGCCCGTGGATCGATCGGCAGAGACTGCGGCAGCAGAAGCCCGATGACGGCGAAGGCCGCTTCGCCCGTGTACCAGCAGGGATTGGCGAAGCGCGGCCGGTGCGCGAGATTGGCCTCCGCCATGGCGATCTCGGCGCGCATGAGGCCGAGGTCGAGCCGCTCACCAGGCGTCGCGGGCATCGGGGCTGCGGCCAGGCGGGTCTGCAGCTTCTCCAGGCTCGCCTTTTCCTCGCTGGCGGTCCCTGCGCCGGCCGGAGGCAGAATATCGTCATGGCCTCCGATTCCCATGAAGGTCGCATCGACCGGCCGATAGCGGAGATGATGGGCGAGAAAGGCATCCACCAGACCGAGGCCGGAAGCGGCCGTCACGGACGCGAACCCGCCAGATCGACCCAGCGCCGCTCGAAATGAGCTTTGATGATGGCGTCCACGATCTCCTGGCTCTTGGCGCCGTCGAAGAAAGTGCATTCCTGGGGCCGGCCCTCCAGGATCTCGTCGACGAAAAAGCGGACCAGGTTGCGGTAGTAGAGCTCGGGCCAGGGCGTGCCGAGCGAGGTCCCCGGCGGCAGCCGGTCAGCCGGCAGGTCGATCTTCCGGAATTCGACAGCGTCGGCCGTCGCGAAATCCAAGGTCTCGGCGATCCCGCGCTCGACGATCAGCCGCGCCACGGCGGCGCCCTTCGAGCCATAGACCCGGATCTCGACGCCGGGATAGTTGCCGATGGCGATATAGCTCGACTGCAGCAGCCCCTGGACCCCGCTCTCATATTCGACGATCGCCACCGCCCCGTCCTCGACCGGAATGCGGTGGCGGCCGGCAGCGCCCCGGATGGCTCGCTCCGGGACGAAATTGCGCATGGTGCTGGCGACGGAGCGGAAATCTCCGCCAAGCCAGCGCATGAGATCCACGAGATGGGAGCCATAACCGATGATCGAGGAGGGGATCAGCCTATCGCGGGGCGCATCCGGCGCCACCTGGCGCAGGGGAAAATCCGGGTCGAGAAACTGGCTGTTCTGTTCGAAGCCATGGATATGAAAGATCTCCCCAAGGCTGCCTTCGGTGATCCACTGCTTCACCTGGCGGATCGCGGGCGAGTAGCGAAAGGTGAAGCCGAGCTTGGTGCGCACGCCTTTGTCGTCGGCCGCGCGCGCCGCCTCGAATGCCGGCAAGGCCTCGGTCGCAAGCGGCTTCTCGGAGAGCACATGCTTGCCGGCCGAGATCGCATCCCGGCTCAGCGAAAGATGGGTATGGGTGGGCGTGCAGACATCGACCATCTCCACCTCGGGATCGGCCAGCAGCGCCTGGTGATCGGTATAGACCCGGCGGGCGCCGAATTTCGCCGCCATGGCGCGCGCCCGCTCCGGCATGACATCGCAGATGGCGATGAGGTCGACGCGCTCATGGGCCGCATAGCCCGGCAGATGCGCCTTCTCGGCCCAGGTATGAGCCCCGAGCAGGCCGACGCCCAGTCTCCGCTCCGTCATGGCAGGGTCCTTCCGATCTCGGCGACATAGCGCTCGATCTCTTCGTAATTGTGGAAGCCGAGCCGGCGCCGGCCCTCCTCGATCTCATAGATCATGCTGCAGAGCTTCTCGTTCAGCCGGACATCGGCCCCGGCCTTGCGACCGTAGTCGACGAGCTTGCCGTTGCTGGATCTGACTTCCGAGGGACGGTTGCGATAGACGATATCCCACCAGATGCCGGAGCCCTTCTTCTTGAACTCGTGGCTGCGCCCCTTCTGATCCTTCTTCAGCAGCCAGATGGCATGGCTGATATTGTCCAGCAGGCGCCGGGTATCGGCCGGTGTCTTCGGCTTGTAGTTCGCGGGATCGAAGAAGTCGAAGGCCTCCACCGTGATCCCGTTGGCCTCCGCGATCTCCAGAGCCTCCCGCACCACGGCGCCGGCGATCCGGGCATAGCGCTCGACCCCGAGCGTCTCGTGGATGCGCGCATCCACCAGCGCCGAGAAGACGACCTGCGCCGAATAGACCTCCTTCGCCCAGATCTGGCCCCAGATGTTGTCGGAGAGCTGCACCTCCGTCAGGGCCCCCAGCATCCGGGCCAGCTCGGCGAGGCGCTGGCTGGGTCGCCCATCCATCTCGCCGAGCTGGATCGGCCCCTCATGGACGAACTCCACATGGCCGGGATCGACGAGGGCGCCACCATAATTGGGGATCGATCCGATGACCATTCTGGCGCCCGGCAGTCCCGCTTCGTCGAGAAGAGCCGTGATGCCGGGCTCGTTGAACCCGTTCTGATAGGAGACGATGGCGCTCGCGGGCGTCAGCAGCGGCAGGATCTGGCGGACGGCATCGAGCGTGTGCTGCAACTTGGTGGCCACGAGCACCATGTCGAGAGGGCCGGAGAGGCGATCCGGGGTCACCGCCCGGACCGGCACCGTCAGATCGCCTCGGACCCCGTCGATCCTCAGCCCCTGCGCATTCAACGCATGGACATGCTCAGCCCAGCGGTCGACGAGCGTGATGTCATGCCCAACTCGCGTCATATAGGCACCGGCCAGGCCGCCGATGGCCCCGGCCCCGAGGATCGTGATCTTCATGGCCATGCTATTCCCTAGGCGCCGCGCGGTCCGCCGGCCGGCTCCATCTCCCGCGAGCCGTCCCTCGGAAGCCGCGCCGAGAACATCTCGAGGCTCTCCGGGCTGTGGGCCTGGCCGAAGAGATAGGCGATGAAGGCCGGCCGGCGCGCCTCGGATACGGATTCCCGGACCCGGCGAACGCTCTCATTGCCGGCCCAATAGGAGGCGATGAAGGGACCGCGGAAGGGATGGGCCGCCCGGCGCAGGCGGCCCTTGATCCAGGCCTCCTGGCCGATGGCGGTGTGGCGCAGATAGTCGGCGACCGCCTCGGCCGGATGGCCTTTCGCCATCAGATTCCAGGCCGCGCTGGTCTGGCCGGCGCTCCGCAAATCCTGCAGGGCCAGGTGGATCTCGTCATTGCGATCCTCGATCCAGTCGAGCAGCTCGATCCCCTGATCGCCGATGCCCTCCTGCACGCAGCCGGTGATGGCATTGGCGGTGCAGAGCAGTGCCTCGGCATGCGACTCGCCCGACTTGACCTTGGCGAAGGTGTAGAGCAGCTGCGTCGAATGACCGGGATAGACCTCGTGGCAGACCAGATGCTTGAGGCCCGCCCGCGTGAAGCCGATATCGACGTTCAGCTCCATCCGCCCCTCGTCGAAATTGCACCGGGCGGTATAGGGGACGTTGCGCACCGGGTGGAGCGCCATGTCGTAGCCGCCGGTGTCGAAGACCATCGCGTCCGTCCGCCTCTTCGCCTCCGCCATCAGCGTCTTGAAGTCCTCGTGCAGCTGGCCCTGCTCGACCAGATATTCCTCCTCCCAGGCGCGCACGCGCTCGCCGAGCTCGCCGCGCACGAAACCCTGCTGGCGCAGCAGGGCGTCGAGCCGGCCGCGGATATCATCGATGATCGCGGGATCCACGGGGCCGATGGGCGCACCCACCAGATCCCGGACCTTCTCCTCGAAGGAGGGGCTGGCACCGGAGAAAAGCCGTACCGCCACGTCGAGAGAGGCCAGCATGCCTCGCATGAAGACCGCGCGCGGCCCCTGAGGCAGCGCGGCCGCTTCGGCGCCGAGGGCGGCAAGATCCGCCCGGATCTCGTCCCAGCCTTCATAGGGCCGGGGCGCGACCAGCTCGCTGCCCATATAGATCGGCACCAGGCCTTCCTCGAGCAGCAGCCCGGCTCCGGCTGCGCTTTGGCGCTCGAAAGCGTCGATCCCCATGGTGACGGCGGTCAGCCTGGCACCCAGCTCTTGCGGATCGAAGACCATGCACGCGTCTCCCATGTTGCTGCCCGCGGCGAAGCCTAGACCGTTGGCGATGTCCGACAAGCCACATTAAGATTGCGAAGGCATGAGTTGAGGGAATGAATCCATCGATGCGGCGCCGCCTGCTGCCGTCGCTGAATGCGCTCAGAACCTTCGAGGCCGTCGCCCGCCATGAGAGCTTCACCAAGGCGGCGGCCGAGCTGAACGTCACGCAGAGCGCGGCGAGCCGGCTGGTCAGGAGCCTCGAGGCCTATCTCGAAATCCGCCTGTTTGCCCGGGCGAGCCGGCAGATCCAGCTGACGGACCAGGGCCGCTTCTATGCCAATCTGGTGAAGGACGCGCTCGACCGGATCGAGGCGGGAACCCTGGAGCTGATCGCGACCCGCAACGGCGTGGGCACCCTCTCGGTGGGCATGCTGCCGACCTTCGGCACACGCTGGCTGATCCCGCGCCTCTCCTCCTTCCAGCGGCAGCATCCCGAGATCGCGCTCAACCTCGTCAGCAGCGACGGGCCGCTGGATTTCGGCACGCAGAAGATCGATGTCGCCATCCGCTTCGGCCACGGCAGCTGGCCCGACGCCATCGCCGAGCCCCTGATGTCGGAAGAGGTCGTCGTGGTCTGCAGCCCGGCCCTCATGTCGGGTGCATATCCCCTTTCGGATTATGCGGCGCTGCGCCACCACCCGCTCATGGTGCATACGACGCGGCCGGATGCGTGGAACCACTGGTTCCGTTCCGTCGATGTGGTCCCGGCCAATCTGCAATGGGGGCCGAGCCTCGAGCATTTCTTCATGGTGATCCAGGCGGCCGTTGCCGGCCTCGGGGTGGCGCTGCTGCCCCGCTTCCTGATCGAGGATGAGATTCGCAGAGGCGTCCTCGTCACCCCGTTTCCGGTGCGGGTGACGGGACCCGGCGCCTACTATGTCGTCAGTCCGAAGGCCAAGGCCGAGCTTCCGCGGGTACGCGCCTTCCGCCGCTGGATCCTAGCCAGGTCGAAGGAGGCCTGAAGGGCGATCAACCCTGCTTGGCCGGAGCCGCGGGCGGCGGCCCCAGCAGCGCGGGCAGGAACAGCAGCGAGCAGACGAGCGTGCAGGCCAGCGACAAGGCAAGAAGATTGCCCATGCTGGCCGTGCCGGGATGGGCCGAGAGGCAGAGGCTGCCGAAGGCGGTGCCTGTGGTGAGCGCGCTGTAGAGGATGGCCCGCGTCAGGCTCGATTGCAGCAGATTGCCGGTGCCGCGGCGCCACGCCACCACGAAGTAGATGTTGAAGGCGACGCCGATGCCGAAGAGCAGCGGCAAGGCGATGATATTGGCGAAGTTGATCGGCAGGCCGACGGCGACGCTGATGCTGAGGGTGGCGAGGCCCGAGAGCATCAGCGGCAGGAGGGTCATGATCACGTCATGCAGGCGCCGGAGCACGACGGCGAGCATCAACGTGATGGCCAGAAAGGCCAGCACGCCCGCCTCGATGAAGGCGTTGACCACCGTGCGGCCCGTCGCCTGCACGGAGATCGGCGCGCCGGTCGCCTCCGGGGCCAGGCGGAGCACCGCCTGCGCGAACTGGCGCATGGCGTTGTTGTCGTTCGGATCGCCCTTGGGAAACACCTCGATCCGCGCCCGCCCGTCCGCCGCGATCCAGTCCCGCACCAGTTCCGGCGGCAGGGTCTTCAAGGTGATGGGCTGAGCCTGCAGCGCATCGTTGAGCTGGCTCAGCGTCGCCTTGAGGCCGGGAACGATCTGGGTTTCGGCTTCCGTGCGGCGCATGGGCTGCGCCTTCGCCAGGGCCTCCGCCAGCCGCGCCAGCCGGCGGGCGCGCCGCGACGCCCGATCTTCGGCGTTGCCGGCGACCTGCGAGAGGGCCGCTGCGGCGCGGTTCAGCGACTTCAACACCTCCGCATCGGTCGGTGCCGGCTTGATACCCGGCGGATCGAGCGTGGGGCCGACCAGATCCGAGGCGTCGCCGATATAGGACAGCTTGGTGTCCTGGTCCCGCGGCACGAAGCTCGCTAGCGTGACCGCCCCCGCCACCTCCGGCAGTTTCGAGAGCCGTTCGGCTTCCTTCAGGGCCTGCGCCAGGGAGGGCGCCAGCACCTGGATCGTATAGGGCGAGGTCGTGCGGTCCTTCATCAGGTCCAGGATCGTCGCGACGGACTCGGTCTTGGGACTGCGCAGATTGAGGGGATTGAAATCGAAGCTCAGGCGCGGCAGCAGGACGGCAAAGCCGAGCGCCAGGATCGCCGCTATGGTCAGCACGAGGCGCCGGCGCCGGATCAGGAAATGATCCACCGGGGCAAGCCAGCGATAGCCGATCTCGGCCGCTTCGCCATGGGGGCGCACCAGCATCAGCAGCGCCGGCAGGAGCGTCAGGCTGAGCACGAAGGCCACCAGCATGCCGGTGCCCGCGATCAACCCGAGCTCCGAAACGCCGCTATAGTCGGTCGGCAGGAAGGCATAGAAGCCTGCGGCGATGGAGGCCGTCGCCAGCCCGATCGAGCCGCCGACCGCGTGACCCGATGCCACCAGCGCCTGGCGCAGGTCGCCCAGCGCATGGCGCTCGGCGCGATAGCGCACGGCGAATTGAATGCCGAAATCCACACCGAGGCCGACGAAGAGCACGGCAAAGGCCAGCGAGATCGGATTATAGGGGCCCACCACCATGAGGCCGAAGGCAGCCGTGATCAGAAGCCCGACGAAAAGCGTGACGAGAATGGCAAGGATGATCCGCACCGATCGAAGCGCCAGCCACAGCAGGAGTGCCACCCCCAGCACGGTCAGGATTCCATTCCGCAGTGCGCCCTGGGCCAGGGTTCCGAACTCCTCGTCCGACATCGGGACGCTGCCGGTCAGCCGCACCTGGACGCCGTGCGCGGGCGTAAGGTTGAGATCGCGGGCCGCGGCGCGGATGGCCTCGGAAGCCTTCTCCCCCGGCTGCAGGGAGCTGAAGTCGAGGGTCGGCTTGACCAGGATGAAGCGGCGCAGCTCGCGAAGAGTGGGCTGCGAGCCGGTGAAGAGGGTCCGCCAGGCCAGCGGATGGAGCTTGCCGGCGAGCACGTCGGCGATCGTATTGGCGATGGCGGTGATCGGCCGCTCGAAATCGGACAGCTTCCCCTGGCCATGCTGGATGCCCTCGAGGAAGCGGGTGAAGACATCCATCAGCCCCCGCAGGCTCGGATCGGCCGCCAACGGACCAAGCAGGGGCTGGGCCGCGATTACCTGGTCAGTCGTATTCTTGACATCGGCCGTCGGCAGGAAAAGCAGTCCGTTATGCTGGAAGAAATCGCCGCCATCCGGCCGGTAGACCACGGGAAAGAGCGCCGGGTCCTTCCGCAGCCGGGCCGTCAGGGCGGCCGTCGCCAGCTCGGCCAGCTCCGGCGTAAGAGCATCGATGACGATGGCGATCTGATCTGCCTTCAGGGGAAAGGCCTTGTCGAAGGCCGATTGATGCTGGCGCCAGGGAAGGTTCGGCGGAAACAGCTTCATCGTGTCGGTGTCGATAGCGAAATGGTGAGAGGCAAAGCTGTAGGCAGCGCCCGCGATCACCAGGAACAGCAGCACCA
>DATBBO010000322.1:0-7227 GCA_036270995.1 Dongiaceae bacterium
GCAATCCTGGGCCAAGCGGCCTCATATCAAGGTCAGCGACCGCTCGATGATCTGGAACAGCGATCTGGTCGAGACCCTCGAGCTCGACAATCTCCTCGCCCAGGCGGTGGTCACGATCGGCTCGGCGGTGAACCGTACCGAGACCCGCGGCGCCCATGCGCGGGAGGATTATCCCGAGCGCGACGACAAGGACTGGCTGAAGCACACCATCGCCTGGATGGGCGAGGACGGGAAGCCGCGTCTCGACTATCGCCCCGTTCACCTGCAGCCGCTGAGCAACGACGTGCAATCCATTCCGCCCAAGGCGCGGGTTTACTGAGGGCAGGGGACGCAAGCGATGGGCGAGTTCATCCTTCCGGCCAATTCCAAGATCCGGCCCGGCGAGCGCCATGCCGGCAAGCCGGGCGCCAAGGACCCGAAGACCTTCAAGATCTATCGCTGGAATCCGGATGACGGCCAGACGCCGCGGCTCGACAGCTACGAGATCGACCTCGCCGATTGCGGGCCGATGGTTCTCGACGCCCTGATCAAGATCAAGAACGAGATCGACGCGACCCTGACCTTCCGCCGCTCCTGCCGCGAGGGGGTCTGCGGCTCCTGCGCCATGAACATCGACGGGACCAACACGCTCGCCTGCACGAAATACATCTCCGACGTCAAAGGCGATCTCAGGATCTATCCCTTGCCGCATATGGAGGTGGTGAAGGATCTGGTCCCCGACCTGAACCGGGCCTATGCCCAGTACGCCTCCATCGAACCCTGGCTCAAATCCGAGACGCCGCCGCCCGATCGCGAGCGCCCGCAATCGCCGCGGGAGCGCGCCCGCCTCGACGGGCTGTGGGAATGCATCCTCTGCTTCTGCTGTACGACCTCCTGCCCCAGTTACTGGTGGAACGGCGAGCGGTATCTCGGGCCCGCGATCCTGCTCCAGGCCTATCGCTGGATCGCCGATAGCCGCGACGAGTTCGCCGGCGAGCGCCTGGACAATCTCGAGGATCCCTTCCGGCTCTATCGCTGCCACACCATCATGAACTGCACCCGCACCTGCCCGAAGAGCCTGAACCCCGCCAAGGCCATCGCCGAGATCAAGAAGCTGATGGTCGCGCGCCGCTAGCGCGGCTCTTCGCCCGCATCTTTCTCTTCGCTCGCTCACCTCGACCTATCCGCTTTCCATCGTCATCCCGCCGAAAGCCGGGATCCAGGATTGCAAGAGCGTGCTGGTCGCCCTGGACCCCCGCCCCGGACTTGATCCGGGGATTTCGCCGGGGTGACGGAAGGGAGTAGCGGAGCGCGGCAGAGCGAGAGCGCGCTCGATAATTTTCACTCGCCTCGCTCACGATCCTCTCGCGTGGCGCGCGAAGAACATGTAATCGTTCCCGCGATGGACTCGAGTCGCGAGAAGCTTCTCCTCGTCACCGGCGCCAGCCGCGGCATCGGCGCTGCGATCGCGCGAGGGGCGGCACGAGGGAGCTGGCGCGTCGTCGTCAACTATCTGCGCGATGCCGAGGCCGCCGAAGCCGTGGTTCATGATATCGAGGCGGCGGGAGGCGAAGCCGTTGCGCTGCAGGGCGATGTGGGGCGCGAGGCGGAGGTGCAGAACCTGTTCGGCGAGATCGACCGCCGCTTCGGGCGCCTCGACGGCCTGGTCAACAATGCCGGCGTCACCGGCAAGCCGGGGCGCCTCGAGCAGATCGAATCCGAGGATCTCAAGCGGGTCTTCGAGATCAATGTCTTCGGCGCCTTCTACTGCGCGCGCGAGGCAGTGCGTCGGATGTCGACGGCCCATGGCGGCCAGGGCGGGGCCATCGTCAACATGTCTTCGGGGGCGGCAACCATCGGAAGCGCCGGCGAGTTCATCCACTATGCCGCATCCAAGGCCGCGCTCAACACGATGACCCTGGGTCTCGCCCGCGAAGTGGCGCGCGAGGGCATCCGCGTCAACGCCGTCGAGCCGGGCCTGGTCGAGACGGACATGAATGAATCGATCGGCGGTGCCCAGCGCACCCAGCGGCTGATGTCGACCATCGCCATGGGGCGCCCCGCCAAGCCGGAGGAGATCGCCGATCCGGTCCTCTATCTGCTGTCGGATGCCGCCGCCTATGTCACCGGCGCGGTGCTGAGGGCGGCTGGCGGACGATGATGGATACGCTTGCCGCACCGCCGCCGGTGAGCGAGGGCCCGCTCGCAGCCTATCGGGCGAAGCGCGCCCAGGGCCTGCTGGCGCCCGATCCGGCCCAGCTCCTTGCCGCCGAGAAGCTGCAATCTTTGCACAATGCGCTCGCCCGGCCCGGCAATGGCGGGCATATCGGATGGCGCGAGCGGCTGGGCCTCGCCCGGCGCAGCGAGCCCGCGACCCAGGGGCTCTACATCTTCGGCAGCGTCGGCACCGGCAAGTCCATGCTGATGGATCTGTTCTTCGCGACCGCGCCGGTGGCGAAGAAGCGCCGGGTCCACTTCAATGCCTTCATGCTGGAGGTGCACGAATCGCTCCATCGCTGGCGCCGGCAGGCGAGCGGCGATCCGATTCCGCCGCTCGCCCGCGCCATCGCCGCGGAAACTCGGCTGCTCTGCTTCGATGAGTTCCAGGTCGAGGACATCGCCGATGCCATGCTGCTGGGACGCCTGTTCGAGGCGCTGTTCGAGGATGGGCTCGTCGTCGTCGCCACCTCCAACTACGCGCCCGACGATCTCTACAAGGATGGGCTTCAGCGCGAGAACTTCCTGCCCTTCATCGCCCTCATCAAGGAGCGGCTGGATATCCTCGAGCTCGACAGCGGCAAGGATTACCGGCGCCGGCTCATCCAGGGCCTCGACCTCTATCACACCCCGCTCGGCCCGGCGGCGACGGCGGCGCTGGACGAAGCCTTCGCCCGCCTCACCGACTCGGCGCCGCCCGCACCGCTGACGCTCTCCTTCCAGGGCCGCCAGCTCGTCGTCGCGAAGGCCGCCAAGGGCGTCGCCTGTTTCCGCTTCGCGGAGCTCTGCAGCGAGGCGCTGGGCCCTGCGGACTTCCTGGCGATTGCACGGCGTTTCCACACCGTGATTCTCGACGGCGTGCCGCGGCTGTCGGGCGAGCAGCGCAACGAGGCGCGCCGCTTCATCACGCTGATCGACGAGCTCTACGAGCATCGCTGCAAGCTCGTCATCGCCGCCGATGATGTGCCCGATCGACTCTATCCCGAGGGCGACGGCGCCTTCGACTTCCGCCGCGCCGCCTCGCGATTGATGGAGATGCAGTCGCCCGGTTACCTGGCGCTGGAGCATCGGCCATGACTCGCGAAATTTCCTGTCTCTATCTACTTGCTCTTGGGGAACAAAAAGCGTATTAACACTATACCTAGTGCCGATAGGCACCGTAGGGAAGGGACGGAATGGCTCGAAGGAAGATTGCTCTCGTCGGTGCGGGTCACATCGGGGGAACGCTGGCGTTGCTGATCGGTCTCAAGGAGCTTGGCGATGTCGTGCTCTGCGACGTCGTAGAAGGCGTGCCGCAGGGCAAGGGATTGGATCTGGCGCAGGCCTCGCCGATTGAAGGCTTCGATGCTTCCTATCTCGGCGCGAACGACTACAGCGCCATCGCCGACGCTGCCGTCGTCATCGTCACCGCAGGATTTCCGCGCAAGCCAGGAATGAGTCGCGACGATCTGCTGAGCGCCAATGCCGATGTCGTCGCCAAGGTGGGCGCTGCGATCAAGGAGTATTGCCCGAGCGCCTTCGTCATCGTCGTCACCAATCCGCTCGACGCCATGGTCTGGGTCATGCGCGAGGCCTCCGGGCTTCCCCATCATCGCGTCGTCGGCATGGCGGGCGTGCTCGACAGCGCCCGCTTCCGCTATTTCATCGCCGATGAGCTGAGGGTCTCGGTCGAGGATGTGACCGCCTTCGTTCTCGGCGGGCATGGGGACGACATGGTGCCCCTACTACGCTATTCGACCGTGGCCGGCATTCCTCTGCCGGACCTGGTCAAAATGGGTTGGACCACGCAAGAGCAGCTCGACAAGATCATCAACCGCACGCGCGGCGGCGGTGGGGAGATCGTGGCACTGCTCAAGACGGGGTCCGCATACTATGCCCCGGCAGCCGCGGCCGTTGCGATGGCCGAAAGCTATCTCAAGGACAAGAAGCGCGTGCTGCCCTGTGCCGCCTGGTTGGATGGCCAGTACGGGGTCAATGAGCTCTACGTCGGGGTGCCGGTCGTGATCGGCGCCGAAGGCGTGGAGAGAGTGGTCGAGATCGCGTTGGACACGGCAGAGAAGGCCATGTTCGACAAATCGGTCTCGGCCGTTCGGGGCCTCATCGATGCGATGAGGAAAATTCAGAGAGGAGACAAGTTATGAGAAAGACGACCCGTAAGACCGCCAAGCTGGCGGCGAAGAAGCCGGCCAAGAAGGCCGCGCCGAAGAAGGCGAAGAAGGCGGCGAAGAAAAAGGCCAAGAAGGCGTAACGCCAGCTCAGCCTGACGTGACGAATCCGGGTGCGGCGCCTCCGGCGTCGCCCCGGATACTATGTCTCTCGGGGGGCGGCTTCCTAGAGCCGCCCCCCGAAGCTTGAGGGGCTCGGCCCTGCCGCTGCTGGCCCTTTCCCGGCCAAATGAATTCCCCCTGGAAATTCATGGCCGGGGCCCCCCGCGTGATTGTTCCTGCAAAAGTTTGGCGCTAGATTACCGGCCCTGTTGCACCGCGGCATGGCGCGTCGCGTCCCCTGCCCCGCACCGGTGAAAAGAGCGAATGAACATTCACGAGTATCAGGCCAAAGGCCTGATGGGGAAATTCGGTGTCGCCGTCCCCAAGGGGGCGGTCGCCTATACGGCGGCCGAGGCGAAGGATGCGGCCCAGTCCCTGGGCGGATCGATCTGGGCGGTGAAGGCCCAGATCCACGCCGGCGGCCGGGGCAAGGCCGGGGGCGTGAAGATCGCCCGCAGTCCCGAGGAGGTGGAGGCGGCCGCCCGGTCCCTTCTGGGCCACAGGCTCGTCACCCACCAGACCGGCCCCCAGGGCAAGGAGGTGAGCCGTGTCTATGTCGAGGCGGGCTGCGATATCGATCGCGAGCTCTATCTCGGCATGCTGGTGGACCGCGGCGCTTCGCGGGTCGTGGTCATGGCCTCGACCGAAGGCGGCATGGAGATCGAGACCGTCGCCCGCGACACGCCCGAGAAGATCATCAAGGTGACGGTCGATCCGGCCACGGGGATGATGCCCTATCACGCCCGGCGCATCGTCTATGGCCTCGGCCTCGAGGGTGACCAGGTTCCCCTGGCCCTCAAATTCCTGGCCGCCATGTATCGCGCCTTCATCGAGCTCGACGCCTCCATCGTCGAGATCAATCCCCTGGTCGTCACCAAGAGCGGGGATGTCGTGGCGCTGGATGCCAAGATGAACTTCGACGACAACGCCCTCTTCCGCCACAAGCAAGTCGAGGAGCTGCGCGACGAGTCGGAGGAGGAGCCGGCGGAGCTCGAGGCCGCCAAGCATGGCCTCAACTACATCAAGCTCGAGGGCAATATCGGCTGCATGGTGAACGGCGCCGGGCTCGCCATGGCGACCATGGACATCATCAAGCTCTATGGCGGCGCGCCGGCCAACTTCCTCGATGTCGGGGGCGGGGCCACGCGCGAACGGGTGACGACGGCCTTCAAGCTGATCCTCTCCGATCCCAATGTGGAAGGAATTCTCGTGAACATCTTCGGCGGCATCATGCGCTGCGATGTCATTGCCGAGGGGGTCGTGGCGGCGGCGCGCGAGATCAGCCTGGGCGTGCCCCTGGTGGTCCGCCTCGAAGGAACCAATGTCGAGCTCGGCAAGAAGATCCTGAAGGAGTCGGGTCTGCCGATCCTTTCCGCCGACAATCTCTCCGACGCCGCCGAGAAGATCGTCAAAGCCGTGGAGGAAGCTGCCTGATGGCCGTGCTCGTCGACCGCAACACCAAGGTCATCTGCCAGGGATTCACCGGCGCGCAGGGCACCTTCCACTCCGAGCAGGCGATCGCCTATGGGACCCAGATGGTGGGCGGCGTCACCCCGGGGAAGGGCGGCACGCTGCATCTGGGCCTGCCGGTCTTCGACACCGTCGACAAGGCGGTGGCGGCGACGGGTGCGACGGCAAGCGTCATCTACGTCCCGCCGCCCTTCGCCGCCGATGCGATCCTGGAATCGATCGATGTCGGCATTCCGCTCGTGGTCTGCATCACCGAGGGCATCCCGGTGCTCGACATGGTGCGGGTGAAGCGCGCCCTTCAGGGCAGCGCCACCCGGCTCATCGGGCCCAACTGCCCCGGCGTCATCACCCCCGATGAATGCAAGATCGGCATCATGCCCGGGCCTATCCACAGCCGCGGCAAGGTGGGGATCGTCTCGCGCTCCGGCACCCTCACCTATGAGGCGGTCGCCCAGACCACCGCCGCCGGCCTCGGGCAATCGACCTGCATCGGCATCGGCGGCGATCCCGTGAACGGCACCAGCTTCGTCGACTGCCTGGAGATGTTTCTGGGGGACCCGGAGACCGAGGCGATCGTCATGATCGGCGAGATCGGCGGCAGCGCCGAGGAGGATGCCGCGGCACTCCTCAAATCCGCCGGCAACAGGCGCAAGCCCGCCGTCGGCTTCATCGCCGGACGCACGGCGCCACCCGGCCGCCGGATGGGACATGCCGGCGCGATCATCTCAGGCGGGCGGGGCGGCGCCGAGGACAAGATCGAGGCAATGAAAAGCGCCGGCATCACCGTGGCGGACTCCCCTGGGAGCCTGGGAAGCACCATGTTGCGGGTGTTGAAGAAGTAGGGCCGCGAGCCAGGAGCTTCGCCGGCCCCATCCTGATGCGAGAGGTCGCCCCGGAGGCTTGCTCCCGGCGGCCGTCAATGGCAACGAGCGAATGATGCGAGATCAAGAACGCGAATCATCCTTCCTGTCCGGCTCTAACGCGACCTTCATCGTCGAGCTTTACGCCCGCTACGCCAAGGATCCCCAGTCGGTCGAGCCCGGCTGGCGGAGCTATTTCGCCGGCCTCGGCGACGAGGCGGCAGAGGCTCTCGCGGACCTCAGAGGCGCAAGCTGGGCGCCGCCCCGGCCCGAGATCATGACGCCCGAGAGCAAGACGAATGGTAGCCTTGCGCCAGGCGCGAGGCGGGGGACCAATGGTGCGCTGCTGGAAAAGCCCGCGCCGGCTCCGGAGGGCGCCGGCCTCGAGGCGCTGAGGGCCGCGGCCACGGATTCGATCCGGGCCCTTCAGCTCA